>DATNCU010000366.1:0-4224 GCA_035607145.1 Thermoanaerobaculia bacterium | reverse complement strand
CCTCCAGGGGCAGGGGGCGCCACCACCCGGCGCTCTTCCAGCGCTACTTCTTCGGTGGCCGACTCGGCCGCAGCTCGATCAAGCTGGGCAGCGCACGGTCGGGGTAGCGCATGCAGTCGAGGATCGCCCGCGCCACGTCCTCGGGCGCCAGCATCCACTCGCGCTCGGGGCGGCGGTCGGAGTGGAAGTCGGTGTCGACGCTGCCGGGCAGGATGGCGGCGATGCGAATGCCGGCGTGGCGGAGGTCGAGCATCGACGCCTCCGACAGCCCGAGCAGCCCGAACTTGCTGGCGTTGTAGGCGGCGCCGCCGGCGAAGGCGTTCTTCGCCGCCAGGGAGCCGACGTTGAAGATCCAGCCGCCGCCCTGCTTGCGCATGATCGGCGCCGCTGCGGCCATCGCGTAGTACGGCCCGAGGAGGTTGGTCTCGATCACCTCGCGAAAGCTCTCGGGCGCGATCTCGTCGACGGGGCCGAAGGTGCCCAGCCCGGCGTTGTTCACCAGGCAGTCGATGCGGCCGAGGCGATCGGCAGCCGCAGCCACCCACGACGCCACCTGCGACTGCTGCCGCACGTCGACGGCCTCGCCTGTCACCCTGTCCGGCCAGCGCGCGAGCAGCGCCGCTTGCGCCTCCGCCACCGACCCGGCGCTGCGGCTGCAGAAGGCCACCGCGTAGCCCTCCTCCAGTAGCGCCTCCACCACGGCGCGGCCGATGCCGCGGCTGCCACCCGTCACCAGAGCTACGCGCTGGGGCTCGCTCGCCATACGATCAGCCTATCGCGCCGGGAATGGGAAATATCCCCCGCGCGTACTTTCGTTTTCACCACTGGAGGTTTCATCCAAGATGTTCTTCGACCCCATGTACCTGCTCTTCATCGCTCCTGCGCTGGCGCTCTCGCTGTGGGCGAGCTGGCGCACGCGTTCGGCGTTCAACAAGTACTCCCGCGTGCGCACGGCGCGTGGGCTCACCGGCGCGCAGGCGGCGCGCATCCTGCTCGACACCGCCGGCCTGAACGACGTCGAGATCGTGCCGGCCCAGGGCTTCCTCTCCGACCACTACAACCCGATGACGCGGAAGCTCGCGCTCTCGGAGGCGGTCTACGGCTCGCCGTCGGTGGCGGCGGTGGGTGTCGCCTGCCACGAGGCCGGCCACGCGCTGCAGCATTCGCAGCACTACGGGCCGCTGTGGCTGCGCACGGCGCTCGTGCCGACGGCCAACATCGGCTCCAAGTTCGGCTACTTCGGGATGCTCTTCGGCCTGATCCTGCACGTGCAGGGGCTGTTCCTGGTCGGCGCGCTGCTCTTCGCCGCGGTGGTGTTCTTCCAGCTCGTCACCCTGCCGGTCGAGTACGACGCCTCCAACCGCGCCAAGAAACTGGCCTTCGAGCACGGCCTCGTCTTCGACCAGGAGCGCGTCGGCATGGCCAAGGTGCTCGACGCCGCGGCCCTCACCTACGTGGCGGCGGCGATCTCGAGCCTGATGACGCTGCTGTACTTCCTGCTGCGCTCGGGCCTGCTTGGCGGGCGCCGGGGCTGAGCGCGGCTAGTCGAGCGCAGCTTCGAGCTTGATCCTCACCTTCGCGATCATCGGCACCACGTAGGTGAGGATCGAGCGCTCCGCCTTCACCACGTCCGCCTCGCCCTCGAAGCTCTCCTTGCGCGAGAAGCGGTCGATGAGCTTGCCGTTGGCGTCGAGCAGCTCCAGGGTGTAGGTCACCACCCACTCCTGGTCCTTCGGGTTCTCGCTGTCGAAGCTCGCGGTCAAGTTAGTCAGCGTGTCGGTGTCGCCGCCGTGCACGCGCGCCCGGATGGTGTCGCCGATGCCGCCGCCGCCACTGCCGCCGGTGGCGAACGTCACCTGCGCGACGCGCACCGGCCCCACCTGGGCGCCGAGGTTGATCAGGTGGTCGCGCTGGAAGGGCACCGTCTTCTCGAAGCGCAGGCTGCCTTCCGCGGCGCGGGCGGCGCCGGCGAGGGCGAGCGGAGCGATCACGAGGGCGACGACGAGAGCGGAACGAAGCGCGGTGGTGAGCTGGCGCGGCATGGCGGTCCTCCGTGAGAAGGCCGCCATCCTAGCCGACGCCTGCCCCTCCTACCCCTGGAAGGCGTAGGAGATCTTCACGAACACCGCACGGTCGAGCTTCTGCAAGTCGCCCGCGAGGTCCTGCGTGCGGTCGTCGCCGTAGCCCAAGAAGAACACCGTCTGCCAGTTGAGCCGGTAGGCGAAGAGCGCCGAGCTGCTGAAGTCGCCGATGTGCGCCCGCGCCGGGATCGGCGCGTAGAGCGCCACGTCGCTGTCCTGGTCGAAGTACTCGCCGATCACCCGCACGAACGAGCGCGCGTTGAAGTTGTAGGTCGCCTTCAAGCGCTCGATCTGCGCCGTGAACAGGCGCCCCTTGGCGCCGGGCTCGTCGAGGTCCACCCACTGGCGGTCGTAGTTGAAGTCGAGCGCCAGGTGGTCGGTGGGCTTGATGATGCCGAAGAGGTTGATCTCGCCGCCCTTCCCCTGGCGTGCGCCGCGGAAGTCGAGCGCCTCGCCGAGGTTGAAGAACCAGCCCACGCGCGAGATGCGCCGGCTCGGGTCGATCTGCATGAACGACGAGACGTGCGTGTACTCGAGCAGCTTGCCGCGCACGCGCCGGTGCTCGTTGAGGCTCAGCTCGACGTTGGCGTAGAGGTTGTGCGCCCCCTGCGTCTCGAACGCCGGAATGGTCAGCTGCTCGACCTCGTCGCCCTGCTGGTCGTCGATGCGGCGCAGCACCAGGTAGGGCGCGACGCGGCGGAAGTAGGGCTTCTTGGTGTAGGTGTTGTGGAAGATGGCGAACCGCCCGAGCCGGATCCCCACCTGCGGCAGGAAGCCGAGGTCGGCGCGGAAGTCGTCGCCGTAGTCGCGCCCGGTGAGCCGCCAGACCCACGCCTGGCCGGTGTGCAACCACTCCAGCATGCCGGCGTGCGAGTCGAGCTTCCTGCCGTCCCAGTCGTCGGCGAGGTCGGGGCGGTTTGGCGTCTCGCTCTGGCTGAACAGCAGCTCGCCGGTGAGCTGGTCGGTGCCGCTGAAGCGCCAGTTGAAGTCGGGGCCGAAGACGCGGTTGTAGCCGCCGCCGTCATCGTCGTCGTTCTGCCGCGCCGTCACCAAGAAGCCGGCGAAGGAGGCGCCGATGTCGTGCCGCGCACGGCCGATGAAGTTGAGCGAGCGGAAGTCCTGGAAGGCGAGGCCCGAGCCGGTCGGTCCGGGCAGGATGACGCCGCCGCCGCCGCGGTCCTGCGCCACCAGCGCGGTGAAGGAGGTGCCGCCAAACTTGCCGGTGTCGCGCACTCCCCAGCGCGGATCGTTGATGTTCCGCGTGTACACCGCCTGGATCGGCGAGTCGAAGAGGTCGACCCCCTCGAGGAAGAACGGCCGCTTCTCGGGGAAGAACAGCGCGAACTGGCTATTGGTCGGGATCTGCCCGACGTCGGACTCGACCTGCGAGAAGTCGGGATTGATGGCGGCGTCGAGCGCGTTGCTCGCCGACGGCGTCCACTTGAAGTCGCCGCCGACGTCCCAGTCGTTGGTGGTCTCGCCGAGCGAGCTGCCCAGCCCCGCCTCCGGCTCGTCGACGCGCCGGCCGGTGGCATAGGGCGCCGCCACGTAGTGCCCGCCCGCCGGCAGCCCGGTGAAGCCGGTGAGCTCGCGCGAGCGGCAGATCCAACAGTTGCTGCCGCGCGGGATCGGGCTGCTGTGCAGGGCGTAGCGCTGATCGCGCGGGTAATTGCGCCAGATGAGGATCCCCCACTGCACCTCGTCCTTCTTGGGGTAGCGCAGTGACGAGAAGGGGATGCGGTACTCGGCCGTCCAGCCGTCGTTGGTCACCTTGGCGGCGGTGTCGTAAAAGATGTCGGGCGCGAAGTCCTCGTTGCCGGTGCCGTCGTCGTAGATCGCGTCGCCCTGGATGCCGCGCGGATTGACGCGCAGCTCGATGGCGGAGCGGCGGTCGTTGCGGGTATCGAGGAAGACGGCGACGTTGTCGTCGGTGCCGAGAACGGCGTCGCGCTCGACGTAGGGGGCACGGATGCTCTCGGGGTGCGGGTCGAAGGCGTGGATGCCGATGTAGAAGTAGCGGTCGTCGTAGCCGAGGTAGGCCACGGTCTTCACCGGCGGCTCGGTGTTATCGGCGGGGGAGGTCTCGAAGAACTGGTCGACCACCGCGGCCGACTGCCAGGCTGCGTCGGAGAGGTCGCCGTCG
>DATNCU010000362.1:0-2017 GCA_035607145.1 Thermoanaerobaculia bacterium | reverse complement strand
TCCCGGAGAGGTGTCCGAGTGGCTTAAGGAGCGCGACTGGAAATCGCGTGGGCGGGGTTAACCCGCCTCGTGGGTTCGAATCCCACCCTCTCCGTTCTTCCCGGCGCGGCTAGGCGACTGCGGCGCGCGGAGATGGGGCCGACAGCGGCAGCACGATGACCTCTGCGCGCCCGGCCGAACTCGCCGGTCGCTTGCCGCGCAGCTGCTCGTGGTTGCAGACGACGTAGCACCACTCCATCAGCTGCATGCGGGCGGCGGGGTCGATCTCCTCGATCGTCGCGCCGACCAGATAGCGGCCGTCCTCCTCGCGGCAGGAGCGGACCGTGACGCGGGCGGAGACCTCGTGCCACTCGCCGGCCGCATCGTGCAACTGGAGCAGGGCCGCTGGCTTCTGACCGACCGCGATCGGGGCGTCGAGGACGAGCCCAACCCCCGAGGCGCTCGCGTCGACCAGGCGTCCCGCGATGCTGCCGCTCTCGCTGCAGACCTGGGCGGGGGCGTCGCCCTCGAGC
Source organism: Thermoanaerobaculia bacterium (assembly GCA_035607145.1). Lineage (GTDB taxonomy): Bacteria > Acidobacteriota > Thermoanaerobaculia > Multivoradales > JAIOJS01 > DASYQD01. The sequence continues at coordinate 1,505 of DATNCU010000362.1, read as the reverse complement.
CGGTAGACGAGACGCCGCTGCCGTCGCCGGCCGACCGCGAGCAGGGTGCGCCCGACGCGGCGCAGCTCGATCAGCCCGAGCAGGGGGACGACCACGGCAGCGATGCCCGGCAGGTCCGGCAGGGGGCCGATGCCGGCCAGGTCGAGCAGGCGCAGCAGCGTCCCCCCGGCGAGAACGAGGCCGCAGGCGACCACGAGGTGGAGCTGGCGGACGGCCTGCAGGCCGCCGTCGCTCGCGCCCTGCTTCGGGGTCACCTTGAAGGCGGTGCGGCCGGGGCGGATGGCGCAGCGCAGCGCCCGGGTGAAGATCTCCATCGTCAGCAGCTCGTAGTGGGCGGTCTCGCCGATTCGCATGTAGCCGCGGGCCAGCGCCGTGCCGGCCGCGAGGTTGAGCGTCACCGCTGGCAGCCAGAGGGCGGCGAGCGCCACGACGCTCACCTTCATCGGCAGCTCGCCGGTCCAGAGGACGAGGCCGAGCGTCGCCAGCAGCAGCAGCCGCATCGGCGGCGCCAGGTAGGCGGCGAGGCTGGCGAAGTAGGAGAGGCGTTGCAGCGGACGCAGCTCGCGCGCGCGCAGCGGCGACTCGGGCAGCGTGAAGACGGCGAGGTTGCCGCGCGCCCAGCGGTCGCGCTGCAGGAGGTAGCCGGCGAGGTCGTGCGGGGCAAGGCCCTGGACCAGCACCTCGTCGTGGTAGCGCGTCCCCCAGCCATGGCGCTGCAGGCGGATCGTCGTGTGGAAGTCCTCGGCGATCGTCTCGGTCGCGACGCCGCCGATGTCGAGCAGGGCCTGGCGGCGCATCAGCGCCGAAGAGCCGCACCAGTAGGCGGCGCCGTGGCGGTCCTTGCCGGGGCAGACCACGCGATAGAAGAGCGACTGCTCGTGGCGGCCGACGACGTAGTGCTGCACCGAGTCGTGGTTGAAGAAGTCATGCGGGCTCTGGACCAGCGCCAGCCGCTCGTCGTCGAAGTAGCCGACGATCGCGTCGAGCGCGTCGGGCATCGGCACGTGGTCGGCGTCGAGCATCAGCACCAGCTCGCCGTCGGTGCGGGGCAGCGCCGCGTTGATGTTCCCCGCCTTGGCGTGCGCGTTCCCCTCGCGGGTCAGGTACCGCGCCCCGGCGATGTCCGCTAGCTCCTCCATCTCCGGCCGCCGCCCGTCGTCGAGCAGGTAGGTCGTGTGGGGGTAGGTGAGCGCGCGGCAGCCGGCCAGGGTCGCCGAGACGACCTCGGTCGGCTCGTCGTAGGTGCAGACGTAGACGTCGACCTTGCGCCCCGGCGTCGCCTCCGGGCGCACCGCCGGCGGTCGCGACCAGGAGAACCAGGCGAGGATCCCCAGCGCGTAGAGGCCGTAGACCTCGGTCACGAGGAGCATCGCGAACAGGATCGGGCTGGCTCCCTGCCAGCTCCAACCGACGCGCCAGGTCAGGTACCCGAGGCCCCACAGCAGCGCTACCGCGGCCAAGCACCGCAGGAGGCGCGGATGGCGGTCGAAGAACCGCCCGACACG
>DATNCU010000498.1:0-7832 GCA_035607145.1 Thermoanaerobaculia bacterium | reverse complement strand
TGTTCACCGTGCGCCGACAGGGCTCGACACTGCTCGCCATCTACCGCGTCGACGCGCTGCCCGAGCGCCGTGTCGCCGCGCCGATAGCGATCCCGTAGGGTCGTGGTCGCTCTGTTAGAGTCGCCGGCGATGGCGAGCTCGTCGTTCACGGTGCTGGTGGCGACCGACTTCTCGCCCACCGCCGAGGCGGCGGTGCAGTGGGGAAGCGAGCTCGCCCGCGCCCGCGGCGGCAAGCTGGTGCTGGTGCACGCCGTCGACGTGCACGGCCCGCTCACCGACTTCCTCCCCGCCCCCACCGATCTCGACGAGCAGGTGCGCGCGGCGGCCTCGTCGCGCCTCGACGAGGCGGCCGCCGCCGCGCGCGAAGGCGGCCTCGAGGTGGAATCCCGCCTCGAAATCGGCGTCGCCTCGCAAGCCATCATCCACGCCGTGGGCGAGATTGCTCCCGACCTCGTCGTCCAGGGCAGCCGCGGCCTCACCCCCGGCCTCGCGCACCTCCTCCTCGGCAGCACCGCGCAGCGCATCGTCCAACACTCGCCGCGCCCCGTGCTCACCGTCCACCCCGGCGACCGCGACCGCCACGCCGCCATCCGCCACGTCCTGGTGCCCACCGACTTCTCCGACGACGCGCAGGAAGCGGCCAACGCCGCCCGTACGCTCTTCGCCGGTGAGCAGGGCGCGCGATTGACGCTGCTCCACGCCTACCACCTGCCCGTCGAGTACACCGCCTACGGCACCATCCCCACCTCGATCCCCTTCCACGCCGACGTCGCCGCGGTCGCCGACGAAAAGCTCGCCGAAGCCAGCGCCGCCCTCGCCGCCGAAGGGCAGGCCGTCGACGCCGTGGCCAAAGAGGGCTACCCCCCCGAGGTGATCGTCGACACCGCCCGCGACCTCGCCGTCGACCTCATCGCCATGGGCACCCACGGCCGCACCGGCCTGCGCCATCTCCTGCTGGGCAGCAACGCCGAACGCGTCATCGAACACGCTCCCTGCCCCGTCTTGACCGTCCGCCGGCCAGAGGAGTAACGACGTGCGAGCAACGGCGGCTCGCTCCCGCTCCCCGATCGGCCGCGCGCTATCGCGCCCGTCCGTCGGCGAGCGAAGCGAGCCGCTTGCCACGAAAGGGATTCGCTCTAGAGGTCCCTCGCCGCGAAGCGGCGGGGACCGACGACCGAAGCACCCCCGCTCCGCCCTGAGCGGGCGTACGCGAGCGATGGCGGAGAGGGGGGGATTCGAACCCCCGGCCCGGGTTTACCCCGGGCAACTGCTTAGCAGGCAGCCCTGTTCGGCCACTCCAGCACCTCTCCGTGGGCCCGCCGGGCGGTCATTCTACCCGAGCGCTCCCTCTACCGCAGGGGATCCGCGATGACCGAGACCGCAGCCGCCACCTCGACCGACCTCACCACCATCAACACCATCCGCTTCCTCGCCGTCGACATGGTGGAGAAGGCGAAGTCCGGCCACCCGGGCGCCCCGCTCGGCATGGCGCCGATGGCCTGGGTGCTGTGGAGCCGCTTCCTGCGCTTCGACCCCGCCGCTCCTGACTGGCCGGGCCGCGACCGCTTCGTGCTCTCGGCCGGCCACGCCTCGGCGCTCCTCTACTCCCTCCTGCACCTCGCCGGCTACGACCTGCCGATGGAGGAGCTGCGCCGCTTCCGCCAGCTCGGCTCCAAGACCCCCGGCCACCCCGAGCACGGCCTCGCCCCCGGCGTCGAGACCACCACCGGACCGCTCGGCCAGGGGCTCGGCAACGCGGTCGGCATGGCGATCGCGCAGCGGGCGCTTTCGGCGCGCTTCGACCCCGCGCTCTTCGACTACCGCGTGTGGGTGATCGCGAGCGACGGCGACATGATGGAAGGGATCGGCTCCGAGGCGTCGTCGCTCGCCGGCCATTTGCGACTGGGCGCCCTCAACGTCCTCTACGACGCCAACCACATCTCGATCGACGGCTCGACCGACCTCGCCTTTTCCGAGGACGTCGCGGCGCGCTTCGCCGCCTACGGCTGGCACGTGCAGACGGTGGAGGACGGCAACGACCTCGACGCGCTGCACCTGGCGATGGAAGCCGCTGCCGCCGAGCGCACGCGGCCGTCGCTGATCCGCGTGCACACGGTGATCGGCTTCGGCAGCCCCAAGAAGGCGGGCACGGCGAAGGCACACGGCGAGCCGTTGGGCCCCGACGAGGCGCGCGCCACCAAGCGGGCGCTGGGCTGGCCTGAGGACTCCGAGTTCTCGATCCCCGACGAGGCGCGCGAGGCCTTCGGCGGCGCCCGTGAGCGCGGCGAAGAGGCGCACGCCGCGTGGAACCGCCTTCGGGAAGCGTGGGGCGCAGAGCACCCGGAGCTCGCGAGCGAGCTCGACCGCCGACTGCGCCGCGAGCTGCCGGCGGACTGGGATTCGAAGATCGCGACCATCGACTTCGGCAGCAGCATCGCCACCCGCGCGGCTTCGGGGAAGGTCATCAACGCCATCGCGCCCCTGCTGCCCGAGCTGCTCGGCGGCTCGGCCGACCTCACCGAGTCCAACCAGACGCTCATCGAGGGCGTCGGCGACTTCGCGCCTGACAACCCGACGGGCCGCTACCTGCGCTACGGGGTGCGCGAGCACGCCATGGCGTCGGCGATGAACGGCCTCGCGCTCTCCGGCTTCCGCCCTTACGGCGGCACCTTCCTCATCTTCTCCGACTACGCGCGGCCGAGCATCCGCCTCGCGGCGCTGATGCAGCAGCCGGTCGTCTACGTCTTCACCCACGACTCGATCTTCCTCGGCGAGGACGGGCCGACGCACGAGCCCATCGAGCAGCTCGCCGCGTTGCGCGCCATCCCCAACCTGGTGGTGCTGCGGCCGGGCGACTCGCACGAGACGGCGCACTGCTGGCGCGTCGCCATCGAGCGGCGGCAGGGGCCGACGGCGCTGGCGCTGACGCGGCAGAAGCTACCGGTGCTCGACGAAGCGGCAATCGGCGCGGCGGAAGGCGTGGCACGCGGCGGCTACGTGCTAGCCGACGCCGTAGGTGGAAAGCCGGAGCTGCTGCTGCTCGCCACCGGCTCCGAAGTGCACGTGGCGCTCGAGGCGCGGAAGCTGCTCGTCGAGGGTGGCGTGCGCGCACGCGTCGTGAGCCTGCCCTCGTTCGAGCTCTTCGCGGCGCAGCCCCAGGAGTACCGTGACGCGGTGCTGCCGCCGGCGGTGACGCGGCGCCTCGCCGTCGAAGCGGCGCGCCCCTTCGGCTGGGACCGCTGGGTGGGCCCGCAGGGAGAGGTGCTCGGCCTCGACCGCTTCGGCGAGTCCGGCAAGTACGAGGACCTCGCCAAGCACTTCGGCTTCACCGCCGAGAACGTCGCCGCCCGCGCCCGCGCGCTGCGCTGACATTCCCGCCCGCAGTCGCGATCGAGCCCATGCCCGATTGGTACTACGCGTTCGCGGCGCGCATCGCGCACGACAAGCTGGTGGTCATCACCTGCCTCGTCTTCGGCCTCATCGTGGCGCCGCTCATCGGGCTCTCGCTCGACCACGGGCGGCTCTACGGCCTCGCTTTGATGGAGGTCGCGTGGCTGCTGATGGTCATGCTGATGAAGTTCCACCCCGAGCGGCGCGCCAAGGCGGGGGCGGCCGAGGACTGGTTCTGGGCGCTGCTGCTCGACTTCCTCGCCCTCGGCGTCCCCTTCACCCTCTACCTCGCCGCGACCAAGGCCTGACCCGCCGCGCGAGTCGAGCTGCTACGGGCGCGCGAGCAGCGTCAACGCCAGCGCCACGGCGCCAGGCAGCGCCTGGACGTAGAGGATCGAGCGCTTCGCGGTGGCGGCACCGAAGAGGCCCGCGACGACGACGCAGGCAGTGAAGAAGACCCGCGGCGCGAAGCCGGCGGCCGGACCGGCGACGAGCCCCCAGACGAGACCGGCGGCGAGGAAGCCGTTGTAGAGGCCCTGGTTGGCGGCGAGCGCCTTGGTCTGCTCGGCGAGCTCGGCGGTGAGGCCGAAGACCTTGCGGCCCCGCGGCTTGGTCCACTGGAACATCTCGAGCCAGAGGAAGAGCAGGTGGAGCAGGGCGACGATGGCGACCGCGACGTCGGCGGCGATGCGCATGCGGCGACTATCTCACGGCTCGCCTCGCGCCTGCCCCGGCGCGGCGCCGCGGCGCTTCAATCTTGCAACCGGCGCCCGCGTCTCGTGTTAGCCTTTCCGCAAGCCCTCAGGGACTCTCCGGCCGGCGACGGACGCCGGCTGTTGGCATGGAGGAGGTCGGACGATGCGCATTGGCGACCGCGTACCTTACGTTCGATTCATTGGGGCCAGCGGCGGAGCGGCGCTCCTCGCCGCTGCGATCTTCGTCCTTGCGCCGGCCGCGGGGTGGTCGCAGGAAACGCCTCCCGCCGAGCCGGCCGCCACGCCGGCGCCCAGCGAGGAGGAAGGCACCAACATCGGCTTCAAGGAAGAGGTGACGGTCACCGCCCGCAAGCAGGGCGAAGAGACCGTGCAGGAGGTGCCCACCTCGATCGCCGCGCCGAGCGAAGAGCAGCTGCGCAACCGTGGCGCCCAGACCATCGAGGACGTGGCCGTCAACGTCCCCGGCTTCACCGTGCAGAACCTCGGTCCCGGCCAGAGCCAGGTGGCCATGCGCGGCGTCTCCGCCGGCCAGGTGGTGCGCGACCAGCCGGGCGTCAAGGAGCAGGTGGGCGTCTACCTCGACGAGTCGCCGATCTCGATGTCGCTCTTCACTCCCGACCTCGACCTCTTCGATTTGAACCGCGTCGAGGTGCTGCGCGGGCCGCAGGGCACGCTGTTCGGCGCCGGCTCGCTCTCCGGCACCGTGCGCTACATCACCAACCAGCCCGAGCTCCACCGCCGCGAGTCGCTCGTCGAGCTCACCGGCGACAGCATCAGCGGCGGCGGCACCGGCGGCAGCGGCAAGGTGGCGGTCAACCAGCCGCTGGGCGACACCGCCGCCATGCGGCTCACCGCCTACTTCACCAGCTACGGCGGCTACATGGACGCCGTGCAGCCGGACCTGCGCGTCAAGCACGACGTCACCGACGGAGAGCGCTGGGGCGGCCGGCTGGCCTTCCGCTTCGAGCCCAACGACAACTTCACCGCCACGCCGCGCCTGCTCTACCAGAAGGTGGAGATGAACGGCTGGAACCGCATCGACGTCTACAACATCCTCGGCAACCCGTTCACCACCACGCGGCCGCGCGTCACCCTCGGCGACCGCCGGCAGTTCACGCAGATCGAGGAGCCGTTCACCGACGAGTTCATGCTCGCCGACCTCACCTTCGACTACCGTTTCGGCGACAACCTGACGCTCACCTCGGTCTCCTCCTACATCGACCGCGACGTCGACGTCATCCGCGACGCCACCGCGCTCACCGCCAGCATCACCGGCGGCTCGATCGGCCTGCCGGCGGCGGTCTACACCATCGACGCGCCGCTCGACGACGCGACCACGGCGAAGGTGTGGGCGCAGGAGCTGCGTCTCGCCAAGGCCAGCGACCGGCTGAGCTGGGTGGCGGGCCTCTTCTACACCCAGATCGACCGCGACTACGGCCAGCACCTCTTCGTCAACGGCTTCCAGGCGCGCTCCGGCATCCCCACGCGGCTGACCTTCAACCAGACCGACGAGCTGTTCTTCTCGCGGCTCTCCTACGACTTCAAGCAGAAGGCGGCGTTCGGCGAGGGCACCTGGTCGGTCAGCGACCGCCTCGATCTCACCGGCGGCCTGCGCTACTACCAGTTCGACGAGTCGCGCGATCAGATCTTCGACGGCCTCTTCGGCGCCGACGACAACGGCCACTTCCAGAGCCAGCCCGGTGAGACCGACGCCGACGGCTTCGCGCCGCGCGCCATCGCCAGCTGGAAGGTCAACGACAACTCGCGCGTCAACCTGCAGGTCGCCAAGGGCTTCCGCCTCGGCGGCATCAACGACCCGCTCAACGTGACGCTGTGCACGCCGGAAGACCTGCGCACCTTCGGCGGCCACGACCAGTGGGAAGACGAGACCGCCTGGAACTACGAGATCGGCGCCAAGAACACCATCATGGGCGGCCGCGGCATCTTCAACGTCTCCCTCTTCCACATGGACATCGAGGACCTGCAGGCGACGGTGACCGCCGGCTCCTGCTCCTCGCGCGTCATCTTCAACGTGCCCAAGGCGCGCACCCAGGGCATCGAGCTCGAGTTCAACGCCGCCCCGACGAGCAAGTTCGACTTCGCGCTGTCGGCGAGCTACGCCGACTCCGAGCTGCGCTCGACGCTGCGCTCGGGCGGCCAGGTGCTCGCCGGCATCGAGGCCGGCAACCGCCTGCCGACGGTGCCCAAGCTGCAGTACACCGCGGCGGCGACCTTCCAGCAGCCGATCGGCAGCGCCTGGCTGGGCTTTGCGACCGCCGTCTTCCAGCACGTCGGCTCGCGCTTCACGCAGGTGGGCGACCAGGCCGCGGGCTTCGGCACCGTCAACCTGCGCTCCTTCAACCCCAACAACATCGGCGGGCCGTACACCCAGAACACCTTCACCTTCGACCCCGAGCTGCCGGAGTACGACCTGCTCAACTTCCGCGTCGGCGTGCTCAAGGAGAAGCTCGAGGTCGCGGCGTTCGTCAACAACGTCACCGACGAGCGCGCGCTGCTCGCCCTCGACCAGGAGCGCGGCACGCGGGCGCGCGTCGGCTTCCTGACCAACCAGCCGCGCACCTTCGGCGTCACCACGCGGTTCCACTTCCGCTGAGCGCCGCCGCGGGCTGACCCGCCGCGAACGAAACCGCCCCCTGCTCGCACGGAGCAGGGGGGCGGCTCTGTATTCTTGGGGCGCCTGGAAAAACCCTCAGCGGTGCCGGTTCAGCGGCCGGGAGGCGGCGGTGTCGGCGCGGGCGCCGCGGCAGGCGGCGTCGCCGGGCTCGCGGGCGATACGGGTGAGGTCGGCGGCGTCTTCGCCGGCGCACCTCTGCGCGGCGTCAGCTCGCGCAGCCCTTCCAGCGCGTCCGGCGCCTGGCTGTCTGCGGCCAGCCCCTTGAACCCCTCGGCCTCGGGCGGCACGTTGAGCGCGATGTAGGAGTGCGCCTCGAGCTCGCGCAGGTAGGCGGGGTACTCGCTGGCGAGCCGGCTCTGCTCGACGCGGCCGGCAATGCGCTCCTTGGCCGCGTCGAAGGGCTGCAGCGCCGCCTCGCGGCGCTCGAGCACCTTGACCACGTGCAGGCCGCCGCGGCCGCGCACCGGCGCCGTGACGCCGCCCGGCTGCAGCTGCCAGACCGCCTTCTCGAGCTCGGCGTCGAGGTCGCCGGCGTTGACCCAGCCGAGGTCGACGAGCTGCGAGCCCTTGCCGACGACCTCGGACGGCTCCTTGCCGCCGGCGATCTGGTCGTGCAGCTGCTGCGCCGCCGCCGCGAGCTCCGCTGGCTCGCGCTCTTCCTGCAGCACCACCACGTCCTGCAGCCGCACCGCGGCGGGGTCGGTGAACTCGGCCGGGTGCTCGCGGTAGTAGCGGCGCAGCTCGTCCTCGCTCACCCGCAGGCGCGGGTGCACCTCGCGGCCCATCACCTCCTGCACCAGCAGGTTCTGCCGCAGCCGCTCGTGCAGCGCCTCCTCGGTGAGGCCGGAGGCGAGCAGGGCCTGCTGCATCTGCTCCTCGGTCTGGAGGCCCATGCGCTCGCGCTGCGTGGCCAACGCTTTCTCGACGTCGACGTCGGTGGCGCGCGCGCCGAGCTGGTCGGCGCGCGAGAGCAGCAACAGCTCCTCGTAGATGTCGGTGAGCACCGCCCGGCCGACGTTTTCGAGCAGCTGCTCACGCCGCGTCTCGGAGAGCGACTGGTCGGCGAGGATCGCCTGCCGGCGGTCGGCGAG
>DATNCU010000488.1:0-4430 GCA_035607145.1 Thermoanaerobaculia bacterium | reverse complement strand
GGTGTCGTCGATGTAGTTCTGCACCTCGACCGGGTGGCCGAGCGCGCGCAGCGTCGCCACCAGCACGTCGCCGAGCACGGCGTTGCGCAGGTGGCCGATGTGCGCCGCCTTGTTGGGGTTGATGTTGGTGTGCTCGACGATGACTTTCTCGCGTGACGCCTCGCCGCTCGCCGGCGCCAACGCCGGCGCTCCGAGCAGCCGCGCCATCGCCTGCGACCGCGCCAGGAAGACGTTGAGGTACCCGGCGCCGGCGAGCCGCACCTCGCGCACCCAGGTGGGCGCTTGCAGCCCGTCGAGCACCTCCTGCGCGATCGCCCGCGGCGGCTTCCTCAGCTGCTTGGCGAGATGCAGCGGTGCCGGGAAGGCGAGGTCCCCGAGATCCCGCCGCGGTGGCAGCTCCACCACCGGCTCGTGCTCGACGCCGTACAGCGCTCGTATGCGCGCCGCAAGCAACGACTTGAGCTCACCTTCCAGGGCCGCCCACATGGCGGCGGAGCCTACCAGCCCCCATCGGCCGGGGCGGCCGGGCCCCTTTGATATGCTCGCCGCGCCGTGGGAGACAGCGCCGTCAAGGGTAAGGAAGCGGCCCCGGCCACCGGCCGCAGCCTTTCCATCAAGATGCGGGAGACCGACCTGCAGCTGCTGGAGGGGGACATCACCGACCTTGCGGTGGACGTCATCGTCAACGCCGCCAACGAGAAGCTCCAGCTCGGCGCCGGCGTCGCGGGTGCCATCGCCAAGAAGGGCGGCCCGTCGATCCAGGAAGAGTGCAACCGCATCGGCAGCACGCCGGTGGGCACGGCGGTGATGACCGCCGCCGGCAACCTCAAGGTCAAGCACGTCATCCACGCCGTCGGTCCCAAGAAAGGCGAGGGCGAGGAGGACCGCAAGCTCGCCTCCGCCGTGCGCGCCTCGCTGGCGCTGGCCGAGCGGCAGGGGATGCGGTCGATCGCCCTGCCCGCCATCTCGGCCGGCAACTTCGGCTTCCCGATGGACCGCTGCGCGCGCATCATGCTCACCGAGATCCAGCGCTACATCCAGGGCGGCACCAAGCTCGAGCAGGTCGTCGTCTGCCTCTACGGCGACGAGGCCTTCGACACCTTCAAGCGCGAGCTGCGGCGCGGGTTCCGCTAGCGCCCGCGCGGGCACGGCACCCACCCCGCCGTCGTGCGGGCCGCGGAACGCCGAAGGATTCCCGGGGTGGGCCGGCTCTCACTGTCATGAGCCGCCTCGGCTGCGCTCGACTGCGCCGGCTGCTGCTTGCCGCGGTGTCGCTCGCCCTGGTGGCGCTTGCAGTTGCGCCCTCGGCCCTGGCGGCGCAGGACCCAGGCCCCGAGCTCGCCGCCAAGGTGGGCTTCCCCGTCGAGCCCGGCGTCTGGCGCCTCGACGGCATCGATCCGACGCTGCCGCTCGACGACCTCGAGCCGCTGCGGACGATCATCGGCAGCAAGGTGACCGTCGTCGGCCTCGGCGAGTCGATCCACACCTCGGGCGGCTACTACGAGGCCAAGCACCGGCTCTTCCGTTTCCTCGTCGAACGGATGGGCTTCCGCGCCTTCGCCTTCGAGACGCCCTGGCTCGCCGCCGAGACCGCCGAGCCCTACGTGCAGACCTGCGAGGGCGACCCCAACGTTGCCAGCCGCGGCTTCTTCGGCGTCTGGCGCAGCACCGAGCTGTCGGCGCTCCTGCGCTGGATGTGCGAGTGGAACGCCGGCCATCCCAACCCGAAGGACCGCGTCCACGTCTTCGCCTTCGACATCCAGGGGCAGGCGCGGCCGGACGTGCAGGCGCTGCAGGAGTTCCTGGTTCGCGTCGGGCGCGACCCCGAGGCCGAGCCCTGGGCCGGGCTCGAGCGCTGCTTCTTCGTCGAGGGCGTCTTCAACTTCAGCCTCCGCGCTCCCGAGCCCGAGGCCACCGTCTGCGACGCCTCCGTGCAGGCCGTCGAGGGCCTCTTCGCCGCCAACGCCAGGAAGTTCGGACGCGGCGCCGGCAAGGTCGAGTTCGAATGGGCGAAGCTGCGCCTCGCCGGCCTCCGCGCCTGGGTCGACGAGATGATCTACAACAACAGCGATCCCCAGCGTTCCTTTGGGGCGCGCGACCGCGGCATGGCGACGCTGTTGCTGGGCATCCGCAAGCTGCGCTACCCCAAGGCGAAGGTGGCGGTGTGGGCCCACAACGGCCACATCACCCGCGACCCCGAGGCGTTCAATTGGCCGAGCATGGGCTCGTTCCTCGCCGCCGACCTGCCGGGGAAGTACGCGGTCGTCGGCCTGGTGAGCCACGCCGCCGCCATCGACTGGCCGCCGATCGGCTGCGGGGTGCACGACACTCCCGGCCCGGGCTCGGTCGAAGAGCTCCTCCACGGCTTCGGCGAGCCGGCGCTGCTCGTCGACCTGCGGTTCCCCGGCACCTCGACGCCGCTGCTCGAGCCGGGGCGCAGCTACGAGCTCAACAACACCGACATGGTGCCGGCGCGCGCCTTCGACGTGCTGGTGTTCCTCGATCGCTCGCACAAGATGACGCCGCTTCAGTGGCGTCCCTGCTAGCGGCGAGGCTGCCCGGCCTCGGCGCGCGCGCTAGAGCTGCTCGGCGACGCGCTTGAGCCCGCGCAGCTGCTCGACCAGCGTGCGCTCCCAGCGGCGGTCGAGGCGGAGGAGCTTGAGCAGGCTCGAGGCGGCGCCGGTGAAGCGGCTGCGCGCCACCACGCGCACGCCGTCGGGGCGTGGCTCGAGGAACCACTCGTGGCGCAGCGGCACGCCGAGCCAGCGGCCGTCCCAGCCGACCGACTTGCCGTCCGCGCAGAGCGCCACCTTCGCCTGCATCGACGAGGTGAGGCGGCCGAGCTGCAGGGTGAGCTCGAAGGCGCTCTTCTCGCGCAGCGGCTTGAAGTCCTTGCTGCGCGCCTCGCGCACCGCCGGCCACCAGCTCTTCCAGGTCCGCGGTTCGATGAGCAGCCCCCACACCTTGGCCGCCTCGCAGGCGACCGACATGCGGGACTCGAGGTTGAGGCTCACGCCCCGAACTTCTGCAGCCGCCCTACGTGGGCGAGCAGCAGCGCCATCAGCGCGCGCGAGGGGAAGGTGCCGAGGTGGCCGCAGGTGGCGACGACCTCGTCGAAGCGGTCTGCTTCGTCCACGAAGACGGTCTGGCGGCCGTGGCCGTGCGGGCCGGCGAGCAGTAGCGGCACGGGGTGGAAGCTGTGCCCCTTCATCGGCGCCGGCGTCGAGTGGTCGCCGGTGACGGCGATGACGTCGGGCTGTAGCGCCACGAGGGTGAGCAGTGCCGCGTCGACTTCCTCGATCGCCGCCACCTTCTGCGCCAGGTTGCCGTCCTCGCCCGCCTGGTCGGTCTGCTTGACGTGGAGGAAGAAGAAGTCGAAGTCGGCCCAGCGCTTGGCGACGGTGTCGGCGATGTCGCCGATGCGCTTGCCGCAGGGGACGACCTCCATGCCGCAGGCGGAAGCGACGCCGCGGTAGAGCGGGTAGCCGGCGAAGCAGCCGCAGCGGATCTTGTACAGCTGCGGCATCGGCGGTAGGTGGGGGAGCGACGAGAAGCCGCGCAGCAGCGCACGGTTGGCCTTGGGCTCGCGCGCGAGCTCGCGATCGAAGGCTTCGACGAGCCGCGCCACGATGGCGGCGGTCGCCTCGCCTTCGGGGGAGCTCGCCCGCGGCGGCAGCGGCGGCACGCCGGTCTCCTGCGGGTCGGTGTCTTCGACCTGCGGCGACAGGCCTGGGCCGCGCAGCAGCAGCACGAAGCGGTGCCCTTCGCCGGGCGCGAGATGGGCTTCAACGCCGCCGCCGAGGTCGGGGATCGCCTGCTGCAGCCGCTCGACGATCTGTCGCGATTCTTCGGTGGCGATGCGCCCCGCGCGGCGGTCGGTCAGGTTGCCCTGCGCGTCGGCAGTGGCGAAGTTGCCGCGCACGGCGACGTCGCCCGGCCGCACCTCGACGCCGGCACCAAGCGCTTCCAGCACGCCGCGGCCGATGTCACCCTCAGCGGAGAGCGGGTCGTAACCGAAGAGCGCCAGGTGCCCGGGGCCGCTCCCCGGCGTCACGCCCCACGCCACCGGCACGATGCGCCCCAGGCAGCCGGCCGCGGCGAGCGCGTCGAGGTTGGGCTTCCGAGCCACCTCAAGCGCCGTGCGCGGCTGGGCCGCGGTGCGCATGTCGCCGAGCCCGTCGAGGACGAGCAGCACGATCTTGCTGTCGTTGGGATGCGCCAGCTCCGCGAGCCGCCGCGGGTCTAGGACGCTCATCGGGCGCTCATGCCACGAAGTAGCCGTACGCCCGCACCTGCAGGCGCGTGCGCGGCTCGAAGCCGGAGCCGAAGAGGCCGAACGAGGCGGTGCGCGCCATCACCGGCAGCACGATCCAGCCGTCGAAGCTCTCGCCGCCGGCGTAGGCGGGCACCACCGGCTCGATCTCGGCGAG
>DATNCU010000480.1:0-2900 GCA_035607145.1 Thermoanaerobaculia bacterium | reverse complement strand
GACTCCGGGACCGAGAAGGAGAAGGCATGTGATTCCGGCGGATTTCAAGTTGAACGCTCCTATCGTGATCCTCGCCTTACCGCAGCCTCTCGAGACTCTAAGGGACCATGAGCTGCGCAACGCACCTGAATTCTTATAGGTATTTCGCGGCCGTGCGCCTGTAGGCCTCGCGGAACGGAATCCCCTCGTCGATCACCAGCCGGTAGGCCTCCTCCGTGGCGGTTAGCGAGCGGTCGAGGCGGATGCGGTCGCGGCGGAAGTGCACGCCATCGAGGGCGTGCGCCATCACGGCGCAGGTTTCCTCGGCGAGGTCGGTGCCGCGGAAGAGGGGAGCTTTAAGCAACTGCAGGTCGCGATGGTAGCCGGAGGAGAGCTTGGCAACGATCGCCAGTGCCTCGTACAGGCAAGCCTGGGCAGCGGCGCTCCTGCCGCGGACCAGCTCAAAGACATCGGGGTTTTTCTTCTGGGGCATGATCGATGAGCCGGTGGTGAGCTCGGGGGCGAGCTCGACGTAGCCGAGCTCGGCCATGTTGAAGAGGATGATGTCGGCGGCGAGGCGGCCGAGGTCGTTCATCAACAGGGTCAGCTCGAAGAGCAGCTGGGCTTCGGCTTTGCCGCGGGAGATTTGGACCGCTGTCACCGGCTCTTGCGGTCCCGCGAATCCCAAGGCGCGCGCGGTAGCCTCGCGGTCGATCGGCAGTAGCGGCACTCCGTAGCCGGCTGCGGAGCCGAGGGGGCACAACTCCAGCCTGCGCCGCACTGCCGCGATGCCTGCTGCGTCGTCGCGCAACGCAGTGGCCCAGCCGCCGGTCCACAGCGGGACCGAGCTGGGCATCGCGGGCTGGGAATGGGTGTAGCCGGGGAGCGGCGTGTCGGCCTCTCTCGTCGCCAGTGCGTCAAGTGCCGTAGCTACGCTTTCCGCTCCGGCTGCGAGCCACTCCACGACGTCGCGCAGGTACAGCCGCAGTGAGGTGAGGACTTGGTCGTTGCGCGATCTGCCGAGGTGAACTCGCCTCGCCGCCTCGCCGATCTTCCCCGCCAAGCGCTCCTCCAGCGCCGTCTGCGCGTCCTCCTCGGCGAGCTCGATCTGCCACTCTCCGGCGGCGTGGGCGGCGCCGAGCTCTTGCAGTCCCGTTCGCACAGCCTCCAGATCCGCCGCGGCGAGCAGCCCCTGCGCGCCGAGCATCTCGGCGTGGGCGATGCTCGCGCGCACTTCGTAGGCGACGAGGCGGGCGTCGAGCTTGTGATCTTCGCCGGCGGTGTAGCGGAGGACGCGCTCGTCGAGCGGCTCGCCCTTGTCCCACAGGCGCGTCATCGCTGCACCGCCGCCGCTACGGCGCCACCGTGCGGCGCAGCCGCGTACAGCCGCGCGCACTCGCGCACCATCGCGACATAGAAGTCGGCGCCGGCGACGATCTCTTCCTCGCCCACCCACTCGTCGGCGGTGTGCGAACGCTCGCTCGCTCCCGGGCCGCACTTGATCGCCGGCGCGCCGGCGACGTGGACGAGATCGGACAGCGTCGGTGAGCCGTACAGCTTCGCCGCGGGCCGCGCGCGCAGCGCCGCTTGCACCACCAGCGCGTCCTCAGCAGTCTCGCGCGGCAGCAGGCGGCTCGACAGCACGCGGACCTCGCTCGCCACTCGCGCCCGCACCTGCGCCACCACCTCGTCGTGTGAGGCGGCCGGCGTGGTGCGCACGTCGAGCACGGCGGTCGCCTCGGCCGGAACCACGTTGCGCGCGTTGCCGGCGCGCACGACCGTCGGCTGCACCGTCGTTGGCCCCAGCCGCGCGTGGTGTGGTGCCAGCTCGGCCGCAGCGAGCGCGAGGAGGTCGCGCGCGAGTACCAGCGCCGCGTTCTCGGCTTGCAGGCTGGCGGCGTGCGCCGCGTGGCAGCCCTGTCCGCATGCCACCAGCTCGAGCACCAGCAGGCCCTTCTGCGACGTCGCGATGTCGAGCCCGGTGGGCTCGCCGAACACCGCGCCGAGCAGCGACACTTGCTGCTCTGCAAGCTCGGCGAGCACGCGCTGCGTGCCGGTGCCGCGGGTCTCCTCGCCTTCGACGAGCGCCAGCCCGAGGTCGAACGGCAGCCGCTCGCCGGCGAGGGCGAGAAATGCCGCCGTCATCGCCGCCACCGAGGCTTTGGCGTCGTTGCTACCCAGCCCGTAGACGCGGCCTTCGACTACCTCGGCGCCGAAGGGGTCGCGGCTCCATCCCTCGCCCGGCGGCACGGTGTCGAGGTGGGTGTCGAGCAGCAGCAGGGGCCGCCGCTCGCCGCCACTCTTGCTACGCCCGTAACGATCGCCGGCGATCGCCAGCAAGGTGTCGCCCAACCGCCGCGGCGTCACGCCGTTCGCTTCGCCGCGTTCCCACAGCAGGTTCTCGAGCCAGCCACACACAGCCGCCTCGCTTCCCGACACTGACGGGATGGCCACCAGCTGCCGATGCAGCGCGAGCAGCTCTTCGCGCGTCATCGAACGTCCCGGTGCGCCCTCATGGCAGCGCGGCCTCCGCGGCCTGCTCCGCCGGCGTCAGCGTCCCCAGCTCCGGCACGACCAGCGTCCCCGAGCCTTGGTTGGTGAACAGCTCCGCCAGCAATCCGTCCGGCACGCGCCACGAGACCAGGTGCGCGCGCTCGACTCCGCCGTTGAGCGCGTTCTCGATCGCCGCCGCCTTCGGCGCCATGCCGCCGGCGAGCACCCCGCGCTGCCGCATCACTCGCAACCCTTCCAGGTCGATGTACGACACCAGCGACCGTACGTCGTCGGCGCGCTCGAGCAGTCCCGGCACGTCCGTGAGCAGCACCAGCTTCACCGCTTTCATCGCCACCGCCAGCGCCGCCGCGATACCGTCGGCGTTGCAGTTGAGGAGGTTGCCCTCGTCGTCGGCGGCGATCGGCGAG
>DATNCU010000476.1:0-5256 GCA_035607145.1 Thermoanaerobaculia bacterium | reverse complement strand
AGAGCGGAAAACGGCCCCGGCACCACCTCGACGCGCACCACGTCGTCGGCGGCGAGGAAGGCGAAGTTGAATTCGTCGGAGAACGGGTCGTTGAGCGGGATGCCATTCCACAACACCAACGTCTGGTTGGAGTCGGCGCCGCGCACGAAGAGCGACGCCAGCTGCCCGGGCGGTCCGTAAGCGGAAGTCTGCGCGCCGGGCACGCTGGCGAGCAGCTCCACCACCGACTCGGCCTGCCGCGCCGCCACCTCGGCGCCGTCGACGACGCGCACCGTGGCGGGCACGTCGCGGCGCTCTTCGGCCACGGCGGTTGCCGTGACTACCGTGGTCTCCCCATAGACCGGCGTCGCTTCGTCAGACTTGGGTTCGTCAGTCTTGGGCTCGGAGTCCTGGGCGCGTGCGGCCACGCTGCCACCAACGCCGAGCAGCACGCCCACCGCGGCTGTGGCGCAGAGGCGGCGCAGGACGCGCCCTCCGCAAATTCGATCGAGGCTCATGGCACCTGTCTCCTCCCGCTCCGCCGGTCGTACGACGGGCGGGTGGGGTGCAGGTGCCACCGGCCGTCCCTCGCACCCCGGAGGAGAGGCTCGACCCGACGCGCCCTCCGGACGATTTCTGGACGTCCAGGGCGTGGGCGGGTTGGCGCGTCGGGGAGGTCTCCTGGCTCCCGGATCGTCCTACTCCCGGACCTTCCCGGCGCCGCCGCAATCCCTTGCAGGATGCAGCGGGCGCCAGTGGTGTCCCGGTTTCGTCCCCGGTCACAGTGGCGGGGGCCGCGCCGGTCTCGCACCGGCTTCCGAGGGCCCCGACGTGCCTAGGTTGTCAAAGGCGGCCGGCGCCTGCCGGCCGCGACGAACGAAAGAGTTACTGCGGCGACGTCGCCGGCGCGCCGGTCGTCGGCGCTGCGGTCGTCGGCGAGGGCGTGGTGAAGGGCGGCGGCGTCCCCGTGTTGGTCGGCGTCGTGAACGGTGCGGGCGTGCCGCCCTGCGGAGGCAGCGTGAAGCCGCCGGTGGGGTTGACCAGCGGCGCGTTGACGTTGGTGGTGCTGTTGAAGCCGACCGGGATGCCGCTGCCGAGGGCGTTCGGCTCGACGAACAGCCCGGCGGGCGCGAGCGTGAGCTGGCCGGCGGGGGCAAGCATTGCCTGCCGCCGCATCAGCTCCTGGCTCTGGTCGAGGTCGTTGGGCATGAAGCCGAGATCGACGGTGGTGGTGTCGAGCACGCGCCCGTAGCCCTTGGTCTCCGACTGCGCCGCCACCTCGGCGACGAGCGCCTGCGGCAGCGCGATCTCGTTGCCGGTCTCGTCGACGAAGGTCACCAGGCTGGCATCCCACGCCGCCTGCTTCGGCTGGTAGCGGCTCTCGAAGGTGGTGCCGTTGCTGAGCCGGATGGTGTAGACCTCGGCGCCGGCGGGCATCGCCGCGGCGAGCGATCCGGCGACGAGCAATCCGAGGGCAACCCAATGCGCGTTGCGATGACGCATGACCACCTCCTGCTGGCTACTGGCGCAAAGTCTAACACAGCAAGGGTTACGCGCCGCGCGCCTGTGATCGCCGACACCGTGGGCCGGTGACCGCCGGCACCGCGAGCTCGTAACCGCGTTCGCTGACAGCGCAGTATCACGCACCTACGATGCGCGCACGGGCAGCGAAGGGGGGTCGGGATGGCGAGCCGCCGCGAGCGGGCCGGGTGGAGGCGTTGGTGGGTGCGGTCGCTGGCGGTGGTGGCCGCCGTGCTGTGTGCGGCGAGCGCGGGAGCGCAGGGGCCGCCGGATCAAGGGCAGCCCAACACCGCGTCGATCGCGGCGCCGGCGAAGCTGTTCACCGGCACGCCTACCTTCAACCCCGCGCCCGGCACCTACGTCGCGCCGCGCACGGTGAGCATCGCTTCGGCCACCGCGGGGGCGCGGATCCGCTACACGCTCGACGGCTCGGCACCGACGCGCAACCGCGGCACGCTCTACGCCGGGCCGATCACCCTCAACGCAACCGTCACCCTGCGCGCGATCGCCTTCGCGCCCAACCGCAAGGCGAGCGTCGTCCAGAGCGGGCTCTACACGATCACCCAACCGCCGCCTCCGCCGCCGCCACCACCGCCGGGCGGCGGCAACGCGCTGCTGCTCGTCGCTGCGCTCACGCCGCAGTCGAGCGCGCTCACCCTCGGCGGCGGCAACGCGACGCTGCTGCTCACCGCCGACAAGAAGAGCGGCGCCTTCCGCATGAGCTACGGCAACCTCACCGGCCCGCTCGCCGGCGCGCACATCCACGCGCCCGACGGCGCCATCGTCTTCGACATCGACACCGCGGCCGTGCAACCCGACGGCTCGCGCACCTGGACGATCGCCGACGCCGGCGCCTGGACGCGGGCGCAGATCGTCGCCGCGCTCGACGCCGGCACCTGCTACGTGAACCTCCACACCGCGCGCTATCCGTCGGGCGAGGTGAAGGGCTTCCTGCGTCCGGGCGGCGGCAGCGTCGCCTTCACGCCGCCGTCCGCGCCGCCGGCGCTGCCCACGACGCCGCCGACCGCCGCCGAGGCGGCGCGCTTCCTTCGCCAAGCGGCGTATGGGCCGACGCTCGCCGACGTCGCCACCGTGCAGAGCCGCGGCTACGCCGGTTGGATCGCCGACCAGATGGCGCTGCCGCGCGCCTCGCACCTCGCCTACGTCGACGCGCTGCCGGGCGAGCGCGATGACCTGCCGAGCGAGCACGCGCGCGAGTCGCTGTGGAAGCAGGCGATCCTCGGCAAGGACCAGCTCCGCCAGCGGGTGGCGCTCGCGCTCTCCGAGCTGTTCGTGGTCTCCGACCGCGACGACGACCTCGGTGGCGTCGAGGGGATCGCCGTCTACATGGACGTGCTCGCGCGCGACGCCTTCGGCAGCTTCCGCACGCTGATGGGGGACGTGACGCTGTCGCCGGCGATGGGCGTCTACCTCGACATGCTGGGCAACGACCGCGAGGACACGGAAGGCGGCCGCAACCCCAACGAGAACTTCGGCCGCGAGCTGCTGCAGCTGTTCACCATCGGCCTCTACCAGCTGCACCCCGACGGCACGCTGCGCCTCGGCAACGACGGCCTGCCGGTGCCGACCTACGACCAGGAGACGGTGCAGGGCTTCGCCCGCATCTTCACCGGCTGGACCTTCGCCGACCAGGACCACAGCGAGGACTGGCGCTTCGAGTGGCCGGAGGAGCAGTGGCGCAAGCCGATGGAGCTGTGGCCCGAGCACCACTCGGCGTCGGCGAAGAAGCTGCTCGACGGCGTGGTGCTGCCGGCGAACGGCACCGCTGAAGCGGACCTCGCCGCAGCGCTCGACAACGTCTTCCGACACCCCAACGTCGGGCCCTTCGTCTGCCGCCACCTCATCCAGCGGCTGGTGACCAGCAACCCCAGCCCGGCCTACGTCTACCGCTGCGGCCAGGTCTTCGCCAACGACGGCACCGGCGCACGCGGCAACCTCGGCGCGGTGGTGCGCGCCATCCTGCTCGACTGGGAAGCGCGCGCCGGCGAGCTGCTCGACCAGCGCGGCTATGGCCAGGTGCGCGAGCCGGCGGTGCGCTTCGTCTCGCTGCTGCGCGCGCTCCACGCCAAGCCGCCGGCCGACGGCCGCTTCCGCTACTACTGGCTGGGCAGCGCCGAGTGGGGGATCAACCAGGTGCCGCTCTCGGCGCCGACGGTGTTCAACTTCTTCGAGCCCGGCTACGCGCAGCCGGGCGCGATCGCCAATGCCGGCCTGGTCTCGCCGGAGATGCAGATCACCAACGAGACCAGCGTCTTCGGCACCGCCAACTACCTGCACGCGGTGCTCTTCGACGGCTACGCCGACGACGACACCGAGATCGCGCTCGACTGGGCGGAGCTGACCGCACCCAGCACCGACGCGGCGCTGCTCGACCGCGTCGACCTGCTGTTCTACGCCGGCCGCATGTCGGCCCCGACGCGCGCCACCTTTGTGGCGGCGCTCGCCGATGAGGACTTCCCGACCGACCGCAAGGAGCGCGCGCAGACGCTGGTGTGGCTGGTGGCGCTCTCGCCGGAGTTCGTGGCGGGACCGTGAGGAGGGGAGCGATGCGAGAGCGTGACGATTTCCAGCCGCTGACCCGCCGCCGCTTCCTGCGCTCCGCCTGCGCGGCGGTGGGGATGACGTCGCTCGCGAGCACCGTCTTCGACCTGCGGCGCATCGCCGCCGCGGCGACGGTGGCGGATCCCTACGCCGCGCTCGGCGACTACCGCGCGCTGGTCTGCCTCTTCCTCTACGGCGGCAACGACGGCAACAACATGGTGGTGCCGCGCGGCCCCGAGTTCGCGGGCTACGCATCGGCGCGCGGCGGCTTAGCGCTGCCGCAGTCGCGGTTGCTGTCGCTGCCGGGGTCCACGGCAGATGGGCGGCAGTGGGGCCTCCACCCGGCGATGCCGCAGCTCCACGCGCTCTACGGCCAGGGCAAGGCGGCCATCGTCGCCAACGTCGGACCGTTGGTGGCGCCGCTCACGCGCGCCGAGTACGAGGCGGGCTCGGCAGCAGTGCCGCCGCAGCTGTTCTCGCACAGCGACCAGACGCTCCACTGGCAGACCTCGCTGCCCGATCAGCCGGCGCGCTCGGGGTGGGGCGGCCGCGTCGCCGACCTGATCCACGGCGCCAACGGCAACGCGCAGCTCTCGATGTCGATGTCGCTCTCGGGCAACAACACCTTCCAGGTGGGGAGCGCGGTGACGCAGTACCAGGTGTCGCCCGACGGCAGCGTCGGCCTCGGCTGGTACTACGACGGCAACGAGTGGAACGACCCGCCGTCAGTCGCCATCCGCCGGCTGATGAGCCAGAGCTACGGCAACCTCTTCACCCAGGGCTACCGCGACGTCTTCGCCCGCGCCCTCGACCAGAACCGGTTGCTCGCCGCCGCGCTGCAGGCGACGCCGCCGCTCACTACCGCGTTCCCCGACAGCTACGTCGGGCGCCAGCTGCAGATGATCGCCCGGCTGATCGCGGCGCGCGGTCCGCTCGCGCTCGCGCGGCAGGTCTTCTTCTGCGCCGCCGACGGCTACGACACCCACGGCGAGCAGGTGGGGGCGCACGCCGATCTCCTTTCGGAGCTCGATGCCGCCCTCGCCGCCTTCTACCGCGCCACCGTCGAGCTCGGCGTGGCAAGCGGCGTCACCACCTTCACCGCCTCCGACTTCGGCCGCACCTATGCAAGCAACGGCGACGGCTCCGACCACGGCTGGGGCAACCACCACCTGGTGGTGGGGGGCGCGGTCGGCG
>DATNCU010000466.1:0-9710 GCA_035607145.1 Thermoanaerobaculia bacterium | reverse complement strand
AGCCGCCGCGGCCGAGGCCGGCGCTCAAGGCCATCGAGAAGCAGCCGGCGAGGGCGGCGCCGATGAGCTCCTCGGGGTTGGTTCCCGGCGACTCCTCGAAGCGGGTCCCGAACGAGAACGGGCCCTCCCAGGCGCCGCTGCCCAGTCGCATCGTCCCCTTGCCCTCCTTCAACGAGCCATCCCAGGCGGCTTCGGCGTTGCGTACGGCCATCGCTCCACTCCCTTCGCGTTCTTGCGGTCCAGGTGGGCGCCGCGGCGGCCGCGGCGCGGGGAGGTGGATTATGTCAGCGGCGGCCGCCGCGTCCGCCGCTCAATGCAGGGCGAGCTCCACCTCGGCGGTGGCTACCTTGTCGCTCACCGGGTCGTAGGCGGCGATGACGAGGTGGTGGGCGGGTCCGCGCAGGGTCACCGTCGTCTGGTGGCGGACGAAGCCGCCCGGCCGCGGCGGCGTGGCGGAGGTGAGGGTGATCGGCACGACGGGGATTTGCGAGGCGGCGCCCGAGTCGGCGGAGGCGGCGAAACGCAACTCGAGCTTCACCGCGTACTTGTCGCCCACCGGCACCACCGTCATCAGGTCCACCGGCAGACCGAGGGTGATCGGCAGCTCGATCTGGCCGGGTCGCACCCGCTTGGGCGCACCGATCTGTATCGGCATCGCCAGCGCGCCGGGGAAGGTGCCGAGCACCAGCGCGCTCTCCAGGCGCATGGTGACCTCGGCCTGCCGCGAGAGGTCGAGGAAGCCGCTGCGCGAGCGCACCACGAGCCCCGGCCGCTTCACCTCGACCTTCAACCGATGGAGGCGGTCGTCGCCGCGCCAGGAGGGCGCGAAGCCCAGCCAGTAGAAGGACCGCGTGTCGGCGCTGGCGCGACTCAGCGCCAGGATGCGGTCCTTGTCGAGGATCGGCCGGCCACCGGTCTCCCTGGCGATGAACCGCAGCGAGGCCTCGGTCTCTTGCTCCTGGAGCAGCTGTGAGGACGTGGACTGTCCCGTTTCCGAGGCGGTGGCCTCGACGTCGGGACCGCTCGCTCCCGGCACCTCTACGGGGTAGACGGTGTAGCCGAGCAGGTTGGCGGCGTCGGTGAGCGGCGCGAGCAGCTCGCCTCCCTCGGGCAGGTCGCGGGTCGGCAGGCTGGCGTCGGCCGCGAGCAGGTTGCGCACCGAGAAGGGCCAGCCGCCGGCGAGCAGCAGCAGCACCTTGCGGCCCTCCGGCGGCGCGAACGCGCGCATGGCGGAGACCGCTCCGCCGGCACTCGCCTTCACTCGGCGGATGACCACGGCCCCGAAGCTTCGCTGGGCTTCATTGATCCCGCCCGCCCGGGTGACGTCGGAGAATGTGCCGGTAGACGAGTTGACGTCGAGCGGCCGGCTTCCATCCGCCCATCGCGATGTGCCCCCGACGACGTCCTGGTTCCGGAACTTCTCGTCACTGCGGAAGCGGTTGCGCTCGACCACGTGCTCCAGGCCGTGCGCCTTGCGGGCCATGGCACGGTCGATGGCGGCGGCGAGCTCGCGGTGTGAGCTCGACCATCCCGACAGCAGCGTGAGGCGAGCGCCGTCGAAGGCGGCGATGGCCATGCGGTCCTCGGGCCGCAGCTGGTCGAGGTTCGCGCGCAGCCCCGCCAGTACCTGGTCGCGTTGCTGTCCGATTGCGAAGTAGTCGTCGACGTAGACCAGGTAATTGGTGCCGGCGGTGGCCCCGGCCGGAGGCTGTACCCCGCCGTCGTGCGCAGCGCCGGCGGGCGCACCGGCGGTCGCTTGCAGGCGTCCGTCGCGAATCTCGCTGAAGTACTCGACCGCCACCGGCTTGCCGTCCACCGACAGGGTGAAGTCCGCCGCCGAGAGGCTGCTCACCCGCTCCCCCTTGCCGTCGGTGACCACCACCTCGACGTTGACCACGCGGACGTCGATCTCCTCGCCGAACGGCGAAGACGGCTGCGGCGGCGGTGAGGACGGGCTCGCAGCGAGATCGACGGCGAGCGTGAGGTACCCGGCGGCGAAGGCGACCGCAAAAAGGCGGATGCGCATCGAACCCTCCTCCTTCGATTCGCCGCCGTCCTCATGGTGGCGGCGACTCCATAACCTTGCACTGCTGCGGGGCGCCGACTGCAACGGTTGCGCCACTGGCTCGCCGACGCGATCGCGATCGCGACAGTCGCGCGCGACGCCATCCGATGAGGACAGATCGTCACCCTGAGTGCGCACGCCGATGGCACCCGCGAGCGCCGCGAGTGGTGGTGGCGCGGTCGCGTAGGATCGCCGGCATGGAAAGCTCAACGGCCCAGCGCCTCGCCTCGTTCTGTCTGGTTGGGGCCCTCGTCGCCTCGGGCGCCTTCGGCGCGCCGGCCGCGACCGTAGAGGCCGACGATCCCGACCTGATGGCGTTGCGCGCCGTCGCCGACTCCTTCCCGCCGCGGGTCGACGGGGACGCGGCGCGCGCCCGCACCGTGGCGCTCTTCGAGTCACTCGAAAGCCGGCTCCTCGCCGCCGTCGCCGCCGCGCCCACCGACTACGAGCTGCGCACCCGGCTCGGCGACCTCTACCGCATGGGCTACAACCTCGACGTCGACGGCGCTGACGACAAGATCGAGAAGCAGCTTCGCGAGGCCATCCGCCTGGGGCCCGAGCGGCCGGAGGCGGGAGCGATCCTCGGCATCCACTACGCCGGCTCGGGTCGCGCCGCCGAAGGCGAGCGCGAGCTGCTGGCCGCGCTGCCGTTCGCCACCCCCGAGCTCCTCCCCAGCTTTCAGATCTCGCTGGCGTTCGCCTGCTACCAGCAGGGCAAGTTCGCCGACAGCGCGCGCTACGCCGGCGAGTTCCTGAAGACGCACCCCGACAACGCGATGGCAAAGGGCATCTACGAGCGCTCCCAGGCCACCCTCGCCGGCGGCCGGCCGCCCAAGACCGTCACGCTCAAGGGGCCGCCGCCCGTGCCGCCGGCACCCTCGCCGACTCCGCCGCCGCACTAGCGCAAGGCGCGCAAGCGAAGGCCGCGCACGCGGTCGAAGTCGCGGCGGTTCCTGGTGGCCAAGACGAGACCATGGACGACCGCCGTCGCGGCAATCAACGCGTCCGGCAGCCGCAAGCCGCTCTCGCGGCGGATGCGTCCGGCCTGCTCGGCCACCTCCCGGTCCACTGGCAGCTCACGGAAGGGCTGGAGCAACTGGATCAACCGGTCGGATCCGACGTTGCCAGCGAACAGCTCGGCCCGCGTGATCACCGAGTAGGAGAGGCGGTGGCGACCGCGCTGATCTGATGCGATCCGCGTAGGTGATCGATGAAGACGTCGGTGTCGACGAGGAGGTCAGCCACGGTCCCACTCGTCGCGACTGGGTACTTCGAGGTCCGGCGCGGTGCCAAAGGTCGCTGCTAGTGCGGCGTCCGGGTCCGGCGCCCGCTCCTCGAGATACTCGTCGAGCGCCAGCCGGACGATCTCGGCCAGGCTTTGCCCCGAGCGTGCCGTCACCTCGTCGATGCGCTCGCGCTGCTCTTGCGTCAGATAGACCTGGGTGCGCGTCGCCGGCATACAGCACAGCATACAGCATGGCCCCGCTGCTACTTGCTAGTCCGGAAACCAGTTCTCGACCGTAAGCCCGTCGACGTTCTCGAAGTGGCGGACGTTGCGGGTCACGAGAACCAGGTCGTGGACTGTCGCAGTCGCGGCGAGCACAGCGTCCGACATCTCGATGGGAAGCCCGCGACGGCGAAGTGTGGCGCGCAAATCGGCGGTGGCGAGCGCGACCCGGTCGTCGATCGGTAGCCAGACCGGGAGCGGCAGGATCTCGCTAGAAACCTTCGCCCACACCCTGTCGGGCTGCGGATGCAACGCGGCGCCGAAGCGAAGCTCGTAACGGGTGATCTCGGAAGCATGGAGCGCTGCCGGATCGGTCGAGAGCAGGCGCCGCACGACCGGCAGAGAGGGCCGCGGCCGTACGAGCTCCGAGAAGACGTTGGTATCGACGAGAAACATGGCCTGCCGCGGCGATCGCTTCAGTCTGCGCCGGTGAACCGTTCCTGTGGGCCCCACGGCTCCGCGCGGATCTCGTCGAGCGAACGGAAGAACGCCTCGTCTACGATCCCCTGAGGGTTGAAGGACGAGCCGTCTGGCGACACTTCGAGGCGCGCCTTCCAACGCTCCCACGCCTCGCGACTTGCCGAGCTGTGTCGATGAACCCCCGGCTCGCCGGAGTCGACGAGCTTCTCGTCGATCGCCTCGGCAACGAGGTCTCTCAGCGGCCGCCCCTGCGCGGCGGCGAGGGCCTTGGCCCGGCGCATGAGCGCATCGGGCAGATCGAAAGTGGTCTTCATGAGGCAGTATTTACAGCTTTACTGCTAGCTTGTCAACATGCGGCTAGCGTTAGGCTTAGCTGCGGCGCTGCGGTCGCCGCTCGGCGATCGCGGTCGTGGGATCCTCCGGCCAGGCGTGGCGTGGGTAGCGGGCGCGGAGCTCCTTGCGCACTTGTGGGTAGGTGTTGCGCCAGAAGCTTGCGAGGTCGTCGGTGACCTGTTGCGGGCGGCCATTCGGCGCCAGGAGGTGGACGACCACTGGCACGCGGCCGGCGGCCAGGCGCGGCGTGGCGGCGAGGCCGAAGAGCTCTTGGATGCGGGCAGCGAGCACCGGCGGGCGGCCCTCTTCGTAACGCAGGTGGATGCGGCTGCCGGAGGGCACGGCGAGGCGCTCCGGGGCTTCGCGTTCGAGGGCGGCGAGCTGCGTCGGCGTCACCATGCCGCGCAGCGCGTCGAGCACCGGAGCGCGGCGCAGCTCGGCGAGCGAGCGGCGGCCGGCGGCGAGGGCGGGCAGCAGCGCGCTCAGCTGCGGCTCGTCGAAGGCGGGGAGCGCAAGCTCCGGCTGCCAGCGACGTAAGAAGTGGAGGCGGTCGAGGAAGCCGGCGACGGCTTCGTCGTCGAGGCCGAGCGCGCTGCGGAGGTCCGTGGCCGCGACGGTCGCGAGCGCTTCGGCCGCCGCCGCTTCGTCGCGCACCGGTACTTCGGCCTCGTCGACGACGAGGTCGCGGTAGAGGCAGCGTCGCCGCGCCACCACGCGGTCGCGCGCCGGGTCGTACTCCACGCGTTCTTCGTCGCCGAGCTCGCCGGCTGGTAGCCAGTTCGGCGCGACGGCCGAGGCGATTCGCACACGCGCCTCGGCGCGCTCGCCGCGGCGGCCGGCGTCGAGGTCGAGGCAGAGGAACAGCTCCGCCCGTTGCACGCCGCTCTCGGGACCGAGGCGTACTCCGCGACCTCCGACCATGACGCCGCGCGGATCCCCGGCGGCGCGGCGGCGCGCCAGGCGGTCGGGAAAGGCGACGAGCATCGCGCGGCCAAGGGCCTCGGCCTCACTCTCGCCAGTCGCACGCGACCGTCCGAGCTCGCGGCCGGCGAGGGCCGCGATCTGCCCGGCAGCCTGCACGAGCCGGCGCGCGGCACCGGCCGCGATCTCGCCGTAGGCGGTGGAGCGCGAGCTGCCGCCGCGCCCGGCCGCGCGCAACAGCTCGACCCGCGCAATCGCATCCGAATCGCACGGCGGCACCGGCGCCGCATCGCTCTCGCCGCGCGGGCGCGATGGTCGCCGGAACGGATCGCGCTCGGCGAGCAGCGCCGCGAGCAGCGCGGCGCCGTCGAGGCGGCCGCGGCGGTGCCCCTCGATCACCAGCCGCGCGAGCCGCGGGTGGAGCGGCAGCTTCGCCATCGCCTCGCCGTCGGCGGTGAGCCCGCTCTCGTCGAGAGCGCCGAGGTCGCGCAGCAACGCCTCGGCGCGTGCCAGCGCGTCAGCCGGCGGCGCCTCGAGCCACGAGAACGCCGTGACGTCGCGCTCGCCCCAGGCGCGCAGCTGCAGCACGGCGCCGGCGAGGTCGACGCGTTGCACCTCGGGCAACTCGCGCGGCGACAGCGCGCGCTGCTCGAGCTCCGTCCACAGTCGCAGGCAGCTGCCCGGTCCCTCGCGTCCCGCACGCCCGGCGCGCTGCTCGGCCGCGGACGCCGAGATGCGCACCAGCTCCAAGCGGTCGAGCGAAGCGCCGGGATCGAAGCGCAGCACGCGCGCGAAACCAGTGTCGACGACGGCACCGATGCCCGGCACGGTGAGCGAGGTCTCGGCGAGGTTGGTGGCGAGCACGATGCGCCGCCGCGGCTCGGGTGCGAGCGCCGCGTCCTGCGCCGCGTCGGGGAGCGAGCCGTGCAACGGCAATACCGGCACGCCGGGCGCGCCCGGTTCTCCAGAAGCCAACAGCTTCGCCGCGCGCTCGATCTCTCCCGCCCCAGGTAGGAACACCAGCACGCCACCATCGGTCGCGCCGAGCGCCTGCCGTGCCCCCCACGCCGCGAGCGCCGGCAGTTGCCGCCCGTCCGGCCGCTCGAGGTAGCTCACTGCCACCGGATGCGCCCGCCCTTCGACGCGCTCGACCGTAGCGTTGAGGTGCGCCGCCACCGGCCCGGCGTCGAGCGTCGCCGACATCGCCACCAGCCGCAGGTCGGGCCGCGCCTGTCGCTGCGTGCGGCGCGCCATCGCCAGCGCGAGATCGGCATCCAAGCTGCGCTCGTGCAGCTCGTCGAAGACCACCACGGCGACGCCGTCGAGGAACGGATCGCCCTGCAGCAGGCGCACGAGCACGCCCTCGGTGACCACCAGCAGCCGCGTGCGCGGCCTGGCGACGCGCTCGAAGCGCACCTGGAAACCCACCTCGCCGCCCAACTGCCAACCCTGTTCGACGGCGATGCGCCGCGCCGCCGCGCGCGCCGCCACCCGCCGCGGCTCGAGCATCACCACCTTGCCGGTCTCGCCGGCGACTCCGCCCGTGAGCAGCGCCGGCGGCAGCCGCGTCGTCTTGCCGGCGCCAGGCGGCGCCACCAGTACGAGGTTGCCGGCCGCCACAGCGGCGACGAGCCGCGGCAGATGCGGGTCGATGGGAAGCGCGACGTTGTCCACCGCTGCCGCCGCGCGCGAAAGGCGCTGCTAGCGCACGAACTCCCAGTAGGCGCCCGCAGCCGATGCACGCGGCCGCAGGTGCGCGCGTTGGTCGGGGCGCAGCCGCTGGGTGACGACGTAGAAGATGTCGGCGATCACCGAGCGGTTCTCGGCGAAGTTGCTGTGCGTGCTGCCGAGGTCGGTGTCGACCAGCGAGGCGTCGACGGTGTCGATGCCGTCCACCACCACCAGGTGCTCGCCGGCGTCGCCGGCGCGCGGCTTGAGGTTGACGCGCCGCGACCACTCCAACGCGGTGTCGCCGGTCGAGGCGTAGAGCGTGGTGCGTTCCGCTTGCGGCCGGAGCCGCGTCGCCAGCGCCCGGAAGACGTCGCAGTCGATGTCGGGCGCGGCGAGGATCACCTGGTTGAGCTGCGGCGCGGCGTCGGTCGGCGGCGCCGCCTCGCTGAGCACCTCGACCAGCGCGCGGTTGCCCATGCTGTGGGCGACGACGTGGATTCGGGCGAGGCCAGGGATGGTGCGCAGGCCGTCGAGGAAGGCGCGCAGGTGCGGCTTGGTGTACTGCGCGGAGTTGCCGTCGTAGAGGTAGGCCTTGGCCCGCCCCGCCGACGGCCAGCTGTAGAGGATGCTCGGTCCCTTGAACTGCAGGTCGTAGTGCAGCTGCGCCGTGCGCCGCGCCGCGTCGGCGAAGGTGGTGCGGAAGCCGTGGATGAAGACCAGCGCCTCGCCTCCGCCGGCGCCGCTCTTGGCCGCCACCTCCTGGCGCCACGCCTGCGGCTCCCACGGCTTCACGGCGAGCAGCAGGACGTGCTTCTCGGGGTGGGCGCGAAACTCGAGCTTCATCCAGGTCGGCCCTTCGAGGTGGCCGAGCTGGTGGTCGATGGGGATGCTCACCTCGCAGGTGCCGAAGGTCAGCTCGGCGGCGCGGTCGCCGCCGTAGAAGCGCGCCGGGCGCTTCTTGTCCCCGGTGGGCTTGCGGTCGGTGGCGTAGAACACCGTCTGCACGGTGTGCGTGGGCTTCGAGGGCGGGCGCAGGCGGAAGGCCGGTGCGCGCCGCGCCGTCACCGCCATTCCGAGCGAGCGTCGCCACGGCAGGTTGAGCATCACCTTGAGGTCGCGGCTCGTGGTGAAGCGCACGCGCGGCGTCGCGGCGATGGCGAGCGACTCGCCCGTGCGGGGATTGCGGCCCAAACGCGCCGCGCTCGTGACGCGCGACAAGGTGCCGAGGCCGGGCAGCTGCACGCGCTCGCCGCGGCCAAGCGCCTGCGCCACCGCCTCGCCGAGCGCGGCGACGATCGCCTCCGCCTGCGGCCGCGAGATCCCGGCGACGCGCTCGAGCAGCCCCTCGACGAGCTCCGGCTTGCCGGCCATCAGGGCACGAAGCGGTAGCCGACGCCGCGCACGGAGAGGATGTGGCGCGGCCGCCAGGCGCTGTCCTCGAACGCCTTGCGCAGGGCGACGATGACGTTGTCGACGACGCGGGTGTTGGGGTGGTGGGGAAGCTCCCAAACGGTGGCGAGCAGCTCGCGGCGCGTCACCACCTGGCCGGGGCGGGTGGCGAAGACGCGCAGGACGGCGATCTCCTTCTGCGACAGCTGCACGACGCCGGAGCGGGTCTTGGCCTCGTAGGTGGAGAAGTCCACCCAGTAATCCCCGAAGTCCAGGCGCTGCGGCGGCGGTGGCGTCGGTGCAGCCGCGGCGGCCGCCGCGACAGGCGCTGCCGTCGCGCCGCCGCGCGCACCGGTGCCGGCGGCCGCTGCCGCCCGCTCGCCGCCGGCCGCACCGTTGGTCCACGCCCGCCGGCGCAGCAGGCTCTCGACGCGCGCCAGCAGCTCGCCGAGGTCGAAGGGCTTGACCAGGTAGTCGTCGGCGCCGAGCTTCAATCCGTACACCTTGTCGTCGGGCTGGTCGCGGGCGGTGAGCATGAGGATCGGCGTCAGGTCGCCGCGCTCGCGCAGGCGCCGCACCACCCCGAAGCCGTCGACCTCTGGTAGCCGCACGTCGAGCAGGATCAAGTCCCACCCGCCCTCGCGCGCCCGCCGCAGTGCCTCGGCGCCGTCGTGCGCCAGCTCGGCTTCGTGGCCCTTGCGCGAGAGGTTGAGCAGCAGCCCCTCGGCGATCGCCTCCTCGTCTTCGACCACCAGGATCCTGCTCACGCGCCCTCCAGCACCGGCAGCTCGACGACGAAGGTGGTGCCCGGCTGCCCCTCCTGCGAGCGCGCGTTCACGCGGCCGCGCATCT
The DNA here is from genome assembly GCA_035607145.1 of Thermoanaerobaculia bacterium. GTDB lineage: Bacteria > Acidobacteriota > Thermoanaerobaculia > Multivoradales > JAIOJS01 > DASYQD01. The sequence goes on along the minus strand of DATNCU010000466.1, from coordinate 552 downwards.
CCTGCACCAGGCCGGCGACGATGGCGAGGCCGAGGCCGGTGCCGCGCCGGCGCCCGTCGCGCACGTTGCCGGCCTGGTAGAAGCGGTCGAAGACGTGCGGCAGCTCCTGGCGCGGGATGCCGACGCCGTCGTCCTCCACCACGATGCGCACCTGGCCGTCCTCGTCGGCGACGCGGCAGCGCACCTCGCCGCCCTTCTGCGAGAAGCGGGCGGCGTTGTCGAGCAGGTTGTTCATCACCTGGTCGAGCGCGTCGGCGGCGGCGAGCACGCGCGCGCGAGAGTCGAGCTGCCAGGCGAGGTGGACCCCCTGCGCCTCGACGCGCGGGGTCGCCTCGGCGAAGTAGCCGGCGAAGAAATCGGCGACGTCGAGGGGCTGCAGCTGCAGCGGCCGCTTGCGGGCGAGCTGGCGGCTGCTCTCCAGCACGTCATCGACGAGCTTCGCCATGCGGTCGGCCTGCTGCAGCACCAGGTCGAGCGAGCGCGCCTGCTGCGCCGCCTGCAGCCCGCCTTCACGCAGCGTCTGCGCGTGGAGCTTGATGGCGGCGAGCGGCG
>DATNCU010000464.1:0-3441 GCA_035607145.1 Thermoanaerobaculia bacterium | reverse complement strand
TCGGCCAGCACCACCACGCGCTCGGTGCCGCTCGCGCGGTCCATCGAGCCGAACACCGCCACGCAGCCGCGCCGGATGCCGGGCAGGTCGCCGACCGCCTCCTCCAGCTCGTAGGGGCTGATATTGCGGCCGCCGCGGATGATGATGTCCTTCTCGCGGCCGGTGATGTAGATCATGCCGTCTGAGAGGTAGGCGCGATCGCCCGTGTTCAGCCAGCCGCCGCCGGCGAAGAGCGCCTTGGTCGCTTCGGGATTCCTGTAATAGCCGGTGGTCGCCGAGGGCCCGCGGAACTGCAGCCGACCCTGGTGGCGCTCGGGCAGCTCGCGGCCCGCCTCGCCGACGATGCGCACCTCGTGGTCGGGGATGGGGACGCCGGCGGCGACGAAGCGCAGCGGTTGCGCATCGTCCTCCGGCGCGGGCTGCGCGCGGCCGTCGCGCTGCAAGCGGGCGCGGCGCACGGCGTCGACGCGCGGGCCGCGGCCGGGGGGCGTGAAGGCGAGCGCGAGGGAGTTCTCGGCGAGGCCGTAGACGGGCATCATCGACTCGCGCCGGAAACCGCAGCTCGCGAAACGTTGGATGAAGCCTTCGACGACCTCGGGCGACACCGGCTCGGCGCCGTTCATCGCCACGCGCCAGGGCGAGAGGTCGAGCGCGGCGAGGTCTTCGTCTGCCACTTTCTTGAGGCAGAGCGCGTAGGCGAAGTTGGGCGCGGCCGAGACGGTGCCGCGGTGGTCGGAGAGCGCCTGCAGCCAGGCGACCGGCCGCGCCAGGAACGACAGCGGCGACATCAGCACCAGCGGCACGCCGAAGTAGAGGCTGCCCATCCAGGCGCCGATCAGACCCATGTCGTGGTAGAGCGGCAGCCACGAGACGACGACGTCGTCGCCGCCGAAGTGCACCGTCTTGCCCACCGAGCGCAGGTTGGCGAGCAGGTTCTGATGCGTGAGCACGACGCCTTTCGGATCGCCGGTGCTGCCCGAGGTGTACTGGATGAAGGCGACGTCGTCGCGCGACACGTTGGGCAGCACGGCGCGCACGTTGTCGGCCGCGAGCTCCGCCGGCGTGGTGACGAGGCGCAGGTCGGGGGCGAGCGGCACGAGCAGCCGCGCCAGCGTGCGCACTTCGGGCGCGGCGATCAGCACGCGCACTTGTGCGTTGCGCAGGATGCCGGCCTGCCGCCGCAGATGGTCCTCGACCTGGCTCTTGCGCGCCGGCGGGTAGAGCGGCACGGGGACGCCGCCCGCGAGCAGGATGCCGAAGAAGCAGGCGAAGTAGTCGAGGCCAGACGGGAGCATGAGCGCCACCGTCTGCGTGCGCTCGAGGCCGCGCGCGAGGAGCGCCGCGGCGACGGTTGCGGCGCGGCGTTGCAGCTCGGCGTAGGAGAGCGGCGTCGCGTTGCCGCCTTCGAGGAAGAGTAGGTGGCGGCGCTCGCCGTGGCGTTCGGCGTGCCAGGCGAGGACGGCGTTGAGGGTGGGCTCGTTCTCGGGCGCCGACTCGGCGGCGCCGGCGAAGGGCGCCGCTTCGATCGCGGCAGCGTGCGTGCGCGCCGCGCCGCTCGCCGCTGCCGGCGCCGCGCGCTCGATCGCCTGCAGCAGGTCGCGCGGCGTTTCCGCTTCCGCGAGCAGCTTCTCGGGCAACGCGACGCCGAACGCCGCCTCCAGCCGCAGCAGCAGCTCGGCGCGCGCCAGGCTGTCGAGCCCGAGGTCGCGCTCTAGCGCGCTGTCGAGCCGCACCGGTCGCGGCGCCTGCCGCGGGTGCAGCTCGACCACCAGCGCGTGCAAGGTGGCGAGCAGGGTGTCGGCGGCGGGTGCCGCGTCCACCGCCGCCGCCGCGGTGGGGGTGACGTCGGGCTCCATGGGACTTCGCCGATGCCGGCGGGATGGGGTGCCGGCGCAATGTATCAAGGATGGTTCAGGCCCGTTTCGTGCTAAGACTCGCCCGACGATTTCGTCGAAAGGAGCGTGCGCGATGGGCTTCCTGAACCGGTACTCGGAGCCGATCTTCCTGGTGCTGCGGGTGGTGGCGGGGTTGGTGTTCGCGATTCACGGCGCGCAGAAGCTGTTCGGCGCCTTCGGCGGCCAGGCGATGACCGGCGTGCCGCTGATGCTCGCCGCGGGCCTCATCGAGTTCGTCGGCGGCCTGTTGATCGCCCTCGGCCTGTTCGGCGACTTCGCCGCCTTCATCGCCAGCGGCGAGATGGCTTATGCCTACTGGAAGGTGCACGCGTTCGGCGAGGGTGGACCGCTCAACCCGGTCGTCAACCACGGCGAGGCGGCGGTGCTCTACTGCTTCCTCTTCCTCTACATCGCGGCGCGCGGCACCGGGCCGTACAGCCTCGATCGCGGGTTCAGGCGAAAGGCCTGACGGCGAGAGCCGTCAGCCGACGGTCGGCGCCTCGTCGTCTTCCGTGACCAGCTCGACGAGCGGCCGCGGGCGCCGCCGCACGCGCAGCTCGAAGACGTCCGGCCGCGCGTAGTGGCCGGCGACGTCGAGCTGGCTGCGCGTGCCGCGCACGGCGCGCGGGTCGACCTCGGCGTAGAGGATGGTCTCCTCCTCGTGCGCCGGTCCCGCGAGCAGCTTGCCGTCGGGGTCGACGATGGCGCTGTCGCCAGGGTTGAGCCAGGCGCTCTGCGGCAGCCAGCGCTCGAGACCGTGCACGTCGGGCACGTCCTCGCGCCGCACCGCGCAGCAGCTGCCGACGACGTAGACGCGCCCCTCCTTGGCGATGTGGCGCAGCGTCGACAGCCACGGCTCGCCGCGGTCCCACGTCGGCGCCACGTGCACCTCGGCGCCCCAGGCGTAGAGCGCGTAACGCGCGAGCGGCATGTAGTTCTCCCAGCAGACGAGGCCGGAGACCTTCGCGAAGCCGAGGTCATGCACGCCGAGCGTGCTGCCGTCGCCCGGCGCGTGCACCAGCCGCTCTCCGCCGGTGGGCACCAGCTTGCGGTGGCGCGCTCGCAACGTGCCCTGCTCGTCGAAGAGCAGCAGCGTGTTGTAGAGGCTCGTCCCCGACGCCTCGACGTTCCTCTCGTTGACGCCAATCGCCACTGCGGCGCCGGCCTCACGTGCGGCCTCGGCGAGCCGCTCCGTCGCCGGCCCAGGCACTGTCACGGACTCTTCCAGCAGCTCGGCGTAGAGCGCGCGCAGCACCTTCGACTCGCCGGCCGGCACGTGCCACACCCACAGCGGATAGGTGGGCACGAACGCTTCCGGCAGCACCACCAGCCGCGCGCCCTCGCGGCCCGCGGTGACGATGCGCTCGCAGGCCTTCTCGACCGTCGCCTCGCGCCGCAGGAACACCGGCGCGGTCTGCACCGCCGCGATACGAAACGGGGCGCTCACGGCCCCGATCTTACGACCGTGCTACGAGCTCGCGGTGGTCGGGCCCATCGCGACGGCCGTCGCCACCAGCTGCGCCGCGCCGCTCTTCTCCCACAGCCC
>DATNCU010000444.1:0-5023 GCA_035607145.1 Thermoanaerobaculia bacterium | reverse complement strand
GGAGCGGTCGCGGGCGCCGCTGGAGGTAGTGCACCGCGAGGAGTCGACGCCGCCGTTCAGCATCCTAACTTTGCGGCGGGTGGAGCGTAGGAGCTGATGTGAGGCCGCGCACGCTCGTCGCGCTGGTTGCACTCGTCGCGGGCCTAGCGTCTCGCGTCGCGGGCGCGGTGCCGACACAGGTGCCGATTCCCAGTGACGTCGAGCCGCTGCCGGTGACTGATGTGCTGGCGTTGACGCCGGAGATGCGGCAGTGGGTGCATGCGCAAGTGCCGCGGGTGTTGACGCCGGTGGAGCAGTTGGACTTGCTGGTGCGGCGGCTGCAGGCGCCGGACGGGGCGGCATTGCGGTACGACGCATGGTTCACGGCAGGTGCAGCGGAAGCGTTCACCGAGCACCGCTTCAACTGTCTGTCGTTCTCTCATCTGATGATCGCCATGGCGCGGGAGCTGGGGCTCAACGCCTACTACCTGGAGGCGCGCTACCGCGAGCGCTACGACCGGGAAGGCGACTTGGTGCTGCTCGCGGGGCACATCACGGTGGGATGGGGCGACGGGCCGCGGCGGTGGGTGGTGGATTTCGGCAATCAGGCCAAGATCGAGCGCGTTCGTGTTCAGCAGCTCGACGACCGTCGCGCGCTGGCGCTGCACTATGCAAACCTCGGCGCCGCCGACTTGCGCCGCGGCGACGCGCGCACGGCGCTGCGGGCGCTGGCGACGGCGGTCGAAGTCGATCCCGGCGCGGCGGGGGCGTGGGTGAACCTCGGCGTGGCGCTGCGGCGGCGCGGCGACTACACGGCCGCCGAGGCGGCCTACCGCAAGTCCATCGAGGTCGATTCGCAGCTCGTTCCCGGCTTCGCCAACCTCTACTCGCTGCTACGCGCCAGCGGCCGCACCCGCGAGGCCAAGGAGCTCGTCGGCTCGATCATGCGCTTGCCGAGGAAGGACCCATGGCTGCTGCTTGCCATGGGCGACGAGTGCCTCGAAGCCCACGACCTCGCCGGCGCCGAGCGCCTCTTCCGCCAGGCCCGCCGGCAGGTCCCCGACGAGGCGGCACCGGCGGCGGCGCTCGCTGCCTGGGCATTGGCGAAAGGGGACCAGAAGCAGGCGCGCAAGTGGGTCGATCGCGCCGAGGAAATCGACCTCCGCGAGCCGCGCCTCTTCAAGGTGCGCGCCGCGCTCGGCCTCGCGCAGCCGCCGCCGCTCCAAGCCGGCGTCGCCGAGCCCGCGGCGGCCGTCACTGTAGCGCCGGTGCCCGCGGCTTCGCCGCCTCCGTCGCCGAACTGAGGCGAGGCGTCTCGACCGCCGCGCTCAGCTCAGCTTGTCGAGGGCGTCGAGCACTTGTTGGTCGTGCTCCTTGACGTCGACCTTCTTCCAGACCTTGCGCACGACGCCGTCGCCGTCGATGAGGAAGGTGGAGCGGCGGATGCCCATGAGCTTCTTGCCGTAGTTGAACTTCTCGCCCCAGGCGCCGTAGGTCTCGGCGACCTTGTGATCGGGGTCGGCGAGGAGCGGGAAGTCGAGCGAGTACTTGTCGCGGAAGGCGGCGTGACTCTGCACGCCGTCGGGGCTGACGCCGAGCACCTGCGCGCCGCGCTTGGCTAGCTCGGGGCGGCGGTCGCGGAAGGAGCACGCCTCGACGGTGCAGCCGGGCGTGTCGTCCTTGGGGTAGAAGTAGAGGACCACCGGCTTGCCGCGCAGCGACGAGAGACGCAGCGGCTCGCCGCGGTCGGTCTGCAGCTCGAAGTCGGGCGCGGGCTTGTCTTCCTCGATCCATTCGCTCATGGCGCGGAGTGTACCGCTTGACCTGTTTGCTTGACGGTTGCGGCCGCCGCTCGTAACGTGTCTTCATGAGCGACGCCGCGTTGCGCCGACAGCTGCGTGAGCTGCTCGGCTCGACGCACGCCCACGCGACCTTCGAGCAGGCGATCGAAAGCGTGGCGGTGGAGAAACGCGGCGAGCGCGTCGCGGGGCAGCCGCACACGCTGTGGCGGCTGCTCGAGCACATCCGGCTCGCCACGTGGGACATCCTCGAGTTCTCGCGCCGGGCCGACCACGTCTCGCCGGCGTGGCCCGACGGCTACTGGCCAGCTACCGACGCGCCGCCTGACGAGGCTGCGTGGGAGCGCAGCATCGAGACGGTCCGCGCCGATCTCGAAGCCTTCGCGGCGCTCGTCGACGACGAGTCGAACGATCTCTTCGCGCCGTTCCCGTGGGGCCAGGGGCAGACTCTGCTACGCGAGGCGCTGCTGATCGCCGACCACAACGCGTACCACGTCGGCCAGATGGTGCTGCTCCGCCAGCAGCTCGGCATCTGGCCGCCGTCGTCGTGAGTGGACGGCAAGGCTATGGCGGCTCCGCGTCGGTGATTGCCGCGCGCGGGGCGGTCTGGCTCGCCCTGCCGCTCGCCTTCGCATCGCTCGGCTGCGGCTCACCATTGCCGCCGGCGGTTGGGCTCGCGGAGGCGACCGCTACGGCGCCGGCGGTGCAGCGGCGGCCCGCGGAACGCGATGCCTTCGCCGCCGGCCGTCACCGCGGCGTCTGTTTTGCTCACTCGCTCGGAGGGGACGACGGCTACGGCTCGCCGGCCTCCGCCGCGTCGCTCGCCGAGCTGCGGAAACTGGGGGTCGATTGGGTCTCGATCACACCCTTCGGCTTCCTCGCCGATCCGCACGCGACGGAGATCCGTCGCCTCCACGGCGAGAGCGACGACCGGCTGCGGGCGGTAACTGCGCAAGCGCACGCGGCCGGCATGCGGGTGCTGCTCAAGCCGCACCTCTGGCTGCGCCCGCCGCATTGGGTGGGCGACGTCACGCAGAACGACGAGGCGGGCTGGCGCGTTTTCTTTGCTGCGTATGAGGAACTGGTGGTGCACTACGCGCGGCTCGGCCGCGAGGCCGGGGTCGACGCGCTGCTCGTCGGCAACGAGCTGCAGGGCACGACGCAGCGCGACGCCGACTGGCGCCACCTGATCGCCGCCGCGCGGCGCGAGTTCCCGGGCCCGATCGGTTACGGCGCCAACTACGGTGAGGTGGAGCGGGTGCCGTTCTGGGACGCGCTCGACTTCATCGGCGTCTCGGCCTACTTTCCACTCGTCGAGGAAGCGGCGCCGTCGCGGCAACAGATGGTGGCGGCGTGGACGCCGATCGTGGCGCGGCTCGCGACGCTGTCGCTGCGCTGGGATCGGCGGGTGGTCTTCACCGAGATCGGCTACCCGGCGGCGCAGTGGGCGGCGTGGCGGCCGTGGGAGCTGCCGGCGGGCGCGGAGCGCAACGCGCAGCTGCAGGCCGACGCGTACGCGGCGTTCCTCGAAGCGGTGTGGCCGCAGCCGTGGCTGGGCGGCGCCTACTGGTGGAAGTGGTTCTCCGGCGAAGGCGAGCACGGGCGCGGCCCGGAGCGGAGCGTCCCTTCCGAGCGTCACGGGTGGCGCGATCCGTTCGAGTTCCGCGGCAGCCCGGCGGCCGAGGTGCTGCGCGGCGCCTGGGCGCCGCCGCGCTGAGATCGCTGATCTCGCGTGCTCGCGCGCGGCGCGCCGCTACTCGAGCGCGGCGAGCACGCGGTCGAGGCCCTGCGCCACGGCGCCGAGATCACCCGAGTCACCTACCACCTTGCCCAGCTCGCACAGCGGCGCCTCGAGCCGGTGGTCGGGCGCCCCGCCGGCGCCGATCTCGACCTCCACCGGTTGCAGGTGCGCGCGCACGCCGGCACCCTCGACGTCCTCGAGGCGCAGCGTCAGCGACGCCTTCTCGCAGCTCGCGGCGAGCGAGGCGCGTTCGACGGGAAGCGTCAGCTCGCGGTCGTCGAGCTCGCCCAGCCTCTTGCCGGCGCCGTCGGTGAAGTTGCCGTCGAGCGTGGCATGCGCGACCAGCCGGTCGCCGCGAAGCTCGAAGCTGCTAAGGGTGAGGGTGCCCTCGAAAGCGCCCTCGCCGGCGGCGTCGGTGAAGCTGCCGTCGACGCGGGCGGCGAGGTTTCCCGCCGCCAGTGCCGGTGTGGCTGTCAGAACGAGCGCCGTCAATGCGAAGGAGCTGAATGCGCGATGCAAGGTCATGGTGTCTCCAATCGGTGCGCCGGGCAGACTCTGCCCTCACTGCGTACAACGCTGTGCGCCCGCCGGCGATTCCACCGCCCGCCTCGTCTGACGGATGCCCCCGGCAGGGGCTTGTACAATCGCCCCATCCCCATGGCGCTCGTCGCGGGCACCCGGCTCGGACCTTACGAAGTCATCGCGCCGCTCGGGGCGGGTGGGATGGGCGAGGTCTACCGCGCCGTCGACCACCGTTTGGGCCGCGAGGTGGCGATCAAGACGCTGCCCGACGCGGTGGTGGCCGACCCGGAGCGGCGGGCGCGCTTCGAGCGCGAGGCGCGGGCGCTCGCCGCCCTCGCGCACCCGTCGATCGCCACCTTGCACGAGATCGGCGAGGTCGAGGGGCGGCCGTTCCTGGTGATGGAGCTCGTCGAGGGGCTGACGCTCTCCGAGCGGCTCGCCGCCGGGCCGCTGCCGATCGCCGCCGCCCTAGCGCTCGCCGGCCAGCTCGCCGAGGGGCTCGCCGCGGCGCACGCGCGCGGCATCGTGCACCGCGACCTCAAGCCCTCGAACCTGGCGCTCACCGCCGACGGGCGGCTCAAGATCCTCGACTTCGGCCTCGCCAAGACCGGCACCCGCACGCAGGCGAGCGGCAGCGACATCTCGGGCTCGCCGACGGCGGCGCCCGGGCTCACCAGCACCGGCATGCTGCTCGGCACCGCCGGCTACACCAGCCCCGAGCAGGTGCGCTGCGAGGCGGTCGACGCGCGCGCCGACGCCTGGGCCTTCGGCTGCATCCTCTTCGAGCTGCTCACCGGCGAGCGTGCCTTTCCCGGCAGCTCGCCGTGGGAGGTGCTGGCGGCGGTGATGAGCGATACGCCGGCGTGGTCGAAGCTGCCGCGCGGAGTGCCGCAGCCGATCGAAGCGCTGCTGCGGCGCTGTCTGGAGAAGGACCCGGCGCGGCGGCTGGCCGACCTCGGCGAGGCGCGCCTGGCGATCGGCG
>DATNCU010000357.1:0-6788 GCA_035607145.1 Thermoanaerobaculia bacterium | reverse complement strand
GAGGGTTTTCCCCCAGCGCGCCTGGGGGGAATCCTGCTGTCCGCGGGCGCGGGACCTGCTCAGACTGGACTCCGGCGTGGCGCTCTCCCGCGCCCGCAAAGGAGGCATCGTGAACAAGTCCCATCTCTTCGCTGCCGTCGTTCTCCTCGGGTCGCTCGCCGTCGCCACCGCTCCAGACCAGGCGCGCGCCGCGGTCACCGGTAGCGGCACGCTCAGCCCGACCAACCCGACCGTCACCTACAACTCCGGACCGTTCCTCCTCCCCACCCCGACCATCCAGGTCGTCTCGCTGGCGGGTGTCGGCGACCAGCCGATCTGCCAGGACCCGGTGCTGCCCTGCGACGACTTCCTGCTCGACGTCGACATCCCGGCGGGGTACAAGACGCAGCACCCCACCGACCGCGTGCAGATCAAGATCGAGTGGCAGCAGACGGGCAATGACTTCGACATGTTCGTGCTCGACGAGAGCGGCGCGGTGGTCGACAGCTCGGCCACCGGCGGCCGGCCGGAGATCGTCATCCTGCCCGTGCAGGAAGGCCACCGCCGCTACACGGTGCGCGTCGAGCCGTTCCTGGTCACCAACGAAACCTTCGCCGGCACCATCACACTCGCCCCGCCGCCCTACACGCCGTTCGTCGCGGGCTCCGAGCCGCCGCCGCAGTTCCAGAGCTTCCCGGCGCCCAACGACTGGGGATCGAACTACGGCGAGCCCTCGCTCGGCTTCGACCCCGACTCGGGCGCCCTACTCTTCACCGGTCGCCGCTACCTCAACCTCGCCGGCAAGACGCTTCGCGTCACCTTCGACGACTCCACCAACCCGGCGACGCCGACCTGGCAGGACGTCACGCCGCCGAACTCGCTGGGCACCAGCCTCGACCCCATCGGCTACACCGACCGCACGACCGGCCGCACCTTCGTCTCGCAGCTTCACGGCGCCTGCAGCCTGACCGAGCTCACCGACGACGCCGGCTCCACCTGGATCCCCAGTCAGGGCTGCGGCATCGGCACCATGGTCGACCACCAGACCCTCGGCGGCGGCCCCTTCGCGCCGCCGCTCACCGGCGGCATCCCCAACGTCTACCCCAACGCCGTCTACTACTGCGCGCAGGCCTCGGTGGAGGCGAGCTGCGCGGTGAGCCTCGACGGCGGCCTCACCTTCGGACCCGGCGTGCCCGTCTACACCACCGAGTGCGGCGGCCTGCACGGCCACATCAAGGTGGCGCCCGACGGCACCGTCTACCTGCCCAACAAGGGTTGCGCCCCCAACCAGGCGGTGGTGGTGTCCGAGGACAACGGCCAGCACTGGCAGATCCGCGGCGTCCCCGACAGTCTGCCGGGCGACACCGACCCCTCGGTGGGCATCGCCACCGACGGCACCGTCTACTTCGGCTACGTCAACGGCGACGGCCATCCGCGCATCGCGGTGTCGCACGACAAGGGGCACCATTGGGAGCACGACACCGACGTCGGCACCCCGTTTGGCTTGCAGAACGCGGTCTTCCCGCCGTCGTCGCCGGCGACCCGAAACGGGCCTCCTTCGCCTTCCACGGCACGACGCAGGACGGCAACTACGAGAGCATCGACTTCGCCGGCGTGTGGCACCTCTACGTCGCCACTACCTACGACGGCGGTGCGACCTGGAATGTCGTCAAGGCGGCGGCCAACCCGGTGCAGGGCCCGGGCGGCATCTGCTCGAGCGGCATCGCCTGCAACTCCGAGCCCGACAACCGCAACCTGCTCGACTTCTTCGACGCCACCATGGACGCCAAGGGCAAGACGGTGATCGGCTTCACCGACGGCTGCATCGGCCCCTGCGGTGCCGATGGCACCCCAAACGCCTTCGACTCTTACGGCACCATCGCCCGCCAGTCGGCGGGGCTGACGCTGCTCTCGCAGTTCGATCCGCCGCCGCCGACCGAGGACGTCACCGACAGCACCAGGTTCGTGCAGAGCGGGCTCACCTGGAAGACGGGTCTGTCGACGTTCAAGCTCAAGATCAAGAACGTCGCCGCCAACGCCCTCGCCGCACCTCTCCACGTGCTGGTGGCGGAGATCCAGTCCACCTCGGGCAACGTCACCGTCGCCAACGCCGACAACGGTCAGCCGGGCGCCGGGGCGACCTTCAGCTACAGCGCCTTGCTCAACGGCGACAGCCTGCTCTCGCCCAACGAGATGTCAGGCTCGCGAGACCTCTCCTTCAACAACGCCGGCAAGGAGAAGTTCAGCGTCACCCTCCGCGTCATCCGTGGCAACCCGGCGAGCCAGTCGATGCCCGCCCGCGACGGCGCCAACAGCAGCGAAGTGCGCTATTTGCGACTGAGCGTCGACCCGCTGCTGGGTGTGGTGAACGTGCAGCTGATCACGCGCTGAGAAGGAACACGCGGCGCGGCGTGGCGCGGAGGGCCACGCCGCGCCCGCGAGCGCGTTTCCCGCGGTGACGCTACGGGCTATCGGGCACGTGGAACGCCAGCGTCGTCGGCGGCGAGAACAGATACCCTTGCCCGAACGGCACGTTCATGCCGCGCAGCGTCTCGAACTCCTCCTCCTTCTCGACCCCCTCGGCGATCACCTGCGAGTCGATGCGCTCCGCCAGCAGGACCAGGCTCTCCAGCAGCCCCCGCTTGATCGGCGAGAGGTGGATGTCGCGCACGAGGGCGATGTCGAACTTGAGGAAGTCCGGCTGCACCTCCGCCACCGAGTGCAGCGACGAGTACCCCGCTCCCATGTCGTCGATCGCCACCCCAAACCCCATGGCGCGCAGATCGTCGATTCGCTTCCGGAAGTCGTTCCACGCCGTCACCGCCACGCGCTCGGTGATCTCCAGCACCACGTCCGACGGCGCAAGCCCCGCCGCCTCCGCCTGCGCCACCAAGTGGGTCGACAGGCCTTCGACGTCGCCGATGCCGTGCGCCGAGCAGTTGAGGAACAGCTTGTGGCCCCGCGGCAGCCGTGTCGAGCCGCGCACCGATTCGCCGCGGCAAAGCCGCTCGAGGTCGAGGATCTGGTCGGTCTGCTCGGCGAAGGAGAAGAGCATCTCGGGGTTCTGGAAGACGTCGCCGTCGGGGCCGCAGGAGAGCGCCTCGTAGCCGAACACCGAGCCGTCGCCGAGGCGGACGATGGGCTGGTAGCGGATGAGGATGTCGCGCGACTGCAGGATGCGGCGCAGCTCGCGGCGGCGCGCGCCGAGGCTCTGCTCGCGGTCGCGCTGGCACTCGATGCGGATGGCGTCGAGCGTCTTGTAGATCGAGCGCTCGATGCGCACCGTGGGGTCGTACCTGAGGACGCTGCTGGCGGCGTGCAGGCCGAGGCCGCGCGGCACCTCGTTGCCGATCTGCACCTTGATGCGCCGACCGAGCTCGCCCAGGACGCGGTCGCGCAGCGCCGCCAGCTCGCGGGCACCGCGGCGCCCCTCGAGGCCGACGAAGACGAGGAACTGGTCGCTGCGCACGCCGGCGAGCGCCACCACGTCAGACTCGGCGAGCAGCGGTCCCCTACACTCGTTGAGCGCCTGCGCCACCTGCAGCAGCAGGCCGTCGTAGGTGGCCCAGCCGTAGACCTCCTCGAGCCCTTCCTCGCCGGAGACGTCGACGTAGATGACGCCGATGCGCTCGCCGTTCTCGATGCGCCGGCGCACGTCCTCGAGCACCGCCGGCACCGCCGGCAGGTGGGTGTTGGGGTCGTAGAGGTAGCCGCGCACCTTCAGCCACTCGGTGCGCATGGCGAGCAGGTCGTGGGTCTTGTCGTCCACGCTCAGCCCGCCTCGTCGCGCGCCGCGTGCGACGCCAGCACGCCCTCGATGGCGTGCACCACCTCGTGGATCGAGAACGGCTTGGCGACGTAGTCGACGGCGCCCTCCTGCAGGCCACGGATCTTGTCGCGCGGCTCGGCGCGCCCCGACAGCATCACTACCGGGATGTCGTGCGTGTCGGGGTCGAGCTTGAGGAGCTTGAGCACCTCCCAGCCGTCCATCCCGCCCATCATGACGTCGAGGACGATGAGGTCGGGGCGCTCCCCCTCGGCGGTGACCAGCGCTTCGAGCCCGCTGGGAGCCGTCAGCACGCGGTGGCCGCGCCTCGCCAACGCCACCTCCAGCATGTGGAGCAGGTCCGGGTCGTCGTCGACGACGAGGATCGTGTGCGCGCTCATGACGAGAGGCTGGAGACGACGATACCGCCTTCGCGCGCGGCGAGGCAATCGTGGCCAGGCGAGTGAGGCTCTAGGCGCGGCGGCGCCGCATCGCCAGCCGGCGCCGCTCGCCGGCGCCGCCGGCGGTGGCGACGAGCCGTTCCCAGTCGCCGTCGGTCCACGGACGGCTGGCGGCGAGGTCGGTGAGCGCCCAGCGGCGGTCGACCGTCGAGCCCACTTGCGCGACCAGCGCCAGCGCGTCGTCGAGGGCCTCGGGCCGCTGCTGCGCGAAGAGCGCCGCGAGGGCGCGGCGACGCGCCCACCCTTGGGGCAGCTCCTCGGCGAACAACGTCGCCACCTCATCGGCCGCGGGCGTGTCGCCTCCGGCGAGACGACGGCGCAGGTCGCGCAGCGTGCCGAGGGCGGCCGGGCGAGGCCCCGACGAGGCGGCCGCGGGAAGCGGCGCGATCTCGGTGATCGTCGGGCTCGGCGCCGGCGGCGGCGCAACCTCGGCGACGATCTCCGCGGAGGGCGCCGGCGGCGTCACGGGATGCACCGGCTGCGGCATCGACGGTGGCGATGCGGGCGGCACGGCCGGCGGAGCGCTGGGCGGCGTCGGCTGCGGCGCGGCCGGTGGCGGCTGGGGCGATGGCGTGGGATGCGGAGTTGGCGGCAGCGACGGCGGCGGCGTGGCGGGCTGCGGCGTCGCCGGAGTCGGAGTGGGCTGCGATGGCGGCGCCGGCGGCTGCGGCGCACCCGGCTGCACACCGGTGAGCAGCGCCGCTGCGGCTTCCACCACCTCGGCCACGGCCTGCCGCGGCGACGTCGCAGAGCGCGACGCGGGCGCGGGCACCTGCGGCGGCGCCGGGGGCGTCGCTGCCGCTCGCGGCGGCGTGTTCGCCGTCTGGCCGCCCGCCTTGCCCGCACCACCGCCCTTCTTCGTGGCCGGCGCCTGCGGCGCCGTCACCGCCTCCATGACGTGCGCGCCCAGCCCCATCAACGTCGTGCGCCGCGACTTCGGATCGGCGATGGCGCCGGCGAGTTGCTGCAGCCGCCGCGGATCGGACTCCAGCGCGCGCAGCGCCTCGGTCATCGCCGTCGCCGTCTGCGCGTCGCCGCCCGCGGCCGCTTCCGCCAGCTCTTCGGCTCCCTGCAGGCCGAGCTGGCGCAGCAGCTGGACGCGCTGCTGCGGCGTCAGCTTGGCGAGCGCGTGGGCGCCGCTCGCCACCAGCTTGAGGCGGCTCCACGAGTCGGGCGCGGTGCGCAGCGCGTTGAGCAGCTGCGCTAGGTCGCCGCCGATGTCGCCGCCGGGAGGGGCGTTCTTGGGCACGGACCGCTCCGCTTACTTCTTCGGCTCGACGACGATGGTCTCGGCGCGCAACCCCTCCGGCCGCGTACCGCGCGTCGCCGCGCCCGGCAGCTTCGAGAGGTCCTGCAGGAAGCTCTTCAGGTCGACGCCGGCGAGCTGCTGCATGATCGGCGCGAGCTGCGACATCACCTGGGTGACGTCTTCGGAGAGCTTGCTGGCACCGGTGCCGCTGCCAGCCGCGCCATTGCTGATGATGGTCGTCGCGCCGGCGCGCGACAACGGCTCGGCCACCGCGGCTGCGATCTCGGGCAGCACCTTGAGCGCCTCGATCGAGAGACCGGCCTCGTTGTAGAGCTTGAGCGCCTCGGCCAGCTTGCGCCGCGCCTCGGCCTCGGCGTTGCCCTTGGCCGCGATCGCCTCGGCCTCGGCGAGACCGATGTTGCGGCGCATCACCGACTCGGCCTCGGCCTTGGCGAGGCCCTCGGCCTTGAGCGCCTGCGCCTGCTCTTCGCGCCGCTTGCGCTCGGCGGAGGCGGCGCGCTCGATGCGGTACTGGTCGGCGTCGGCGGCGCGCTCGGTCTCGAACTTGCGCGCGTCGGCCTGCTCGCGGATCTCGGCGTTGAGCTGCAGCTTGCGGCGCTCGACCTCCTGCTCGGCGATCTTGATGTCCTGGACCTTCATCTCCATCTCGCCGGCCTTGGTGGCCTGCGCGGTGGCGACGTCGACTTCCTTCTTGATCGACGCCTTCTTGAGCGACAGCGACTTGTCGGAGTCGGCGATCTGGGTGTCGACGGTGAGCCGCTTGGACTCCTTCTGCTGGCGCGCCGCCTCTTCCTCGAGCCGCGCGTCGCGGTCGGCGTTGGCGGTGGCGATACGGGCGTTCTTGAGCGCCTCCTGGATCTTCGGCTGGCCGAGGGCGTTGAGGTAGCCCTCGTCGTCCTGGATCTCCTGGAAGACGAAGCTCTTGAACTCGAAGCCCATGCCGTCGAGGTCGACGTGGGCCTCCTCGCGCACGCGCTCCTGGAAGCGCTTCTGGTCGCGGTAGAGGGTCTCGACGGTGAGCGTGCCGATGATGCCGCGCAGGTGGCCGGCCACCGTCTCCTTGATGGTGCCGGTGATCTGGTCGGCGTTCATGCCCAGGAAGCCCTCGGCGGCGCGGCGGATCTGGGTGATCTGGCTGCCGATCTTGACCTGCGCCACCGCCCGCACGTTGATGGGGATGCCCTCCATCGTGTAGACGTGCTTGAGGTCGATGTCGAGGGTCATCATCTTGAGGGAGAGGTACTCGGCCTGCTCCCACGCCGGCCACACGAAGGTGCCGCCGCCGCGGACGATGCGGAAGCTCTCGATCTGC
>DATNCU010000419.1:0-6929 GCA_035607145.1 Thermoanaerobaculia bacterium | reverse complement strand
CACGGTGAAGACGTCCACGAGGTACTCCAAGTCCGACATCCGCCCGACGTGGTTCCACGACAGCCTCGACAACCGCTACGAGCCCACCGTCGGCCTGCGCACCTCGGCCTCGGTGGAGTATGCCGGCGGCCCGCTGGGCGGCGACATCGACCTCTGGCGGCCGGAGATCGCCCTCACCTGGTTCAAGCCCATCGCCCTGCGGCCGGTGCGCTCGATCTTCGCCCTCAACCTCGCGGGGGGGATGGTGAAGGAGATCGGCGACACGCCGCTGCCGCTGCTCGAGCGCTACTACGTCGGCGGCGCGCGCAGCCTGCGCGGCCACGCCTCGCGCTCGATCTCGCTGCGCGACGAGCACGACACGCCGGTGCAGGACCAGTTCGGCAACCTGCTCGGCGGCACCTCTTACCTGCAGGGCTCGGTGGAGTACCATTTCCTGCTCGGCGGCCCCTTCCGCCTCGTCTTCTTCGCCGACGGCGGCAACGTCTTCGGCGAGGAGGGTCTGCAGTTCGGGACCAGCAACCTGCGGGCTACGGCGGGCGCGGAGCTGCGGCTCTTCGTCCCGGTGTTCGGGTTGCCGCTGCGCTTCATCTACGCCAACAACCTGACGCCGCTGCCCGGCGACCGGTTCGAGAGCTTCCAGTTCGACGTCGGCACCAGCTTCTGACCCCGCCCTCACTTCGTTTCCGAAGGCCGGGCCCCAATCGCAAGGAGAGCGCCTCCATGGTTTCGAAGGCAACCCCCGTCCGCATCCTCGCGCTGCTCGCCGTGCTGGCTGCGCCGGCCGCCGCCCAGCCGGCAGCGCGTCCCCTGAAGATCGGCGTCATCGACCCCGAGCGCATCGTCCAGGAGTCGGCGCGCGGCAAGCAAGCGATCGAGCGCCTCAACAAGGAGCGCGACCAGCGGCTCGCCGAGGGCAACCGCATGCGGCAGGAGATCACCGACCTGCAGAAGCGGATGAACGACGGCCGCCTGTCGCTGGGGCAGGACAAGCTCAAGCAGCTCAACGACGAGATCGAGGAGAAGACGATCGCGCTGCAGCGCTACGGCGAGAACGCGCAGCGCGAGATGGCGAGGCTCGAGCAGGAGCTCATGGACCCCATCGAGCAGCAGATCCTGCGGGTGCTCACCCAACTGGGGCAGGAGCAGGGCTACACCCTGATCTTCAAGAAGTTCCAGAGCGGCCTGGTGTTCGCCGACGAGTCGGTCGACCTGACGCCGCAGGTGATCCAGCGCTTCGACGCGGCGCCGGCGGCAGCAGCGGCTCCTGCGGCGGCGCGGCCGGCGGGGACGCCGAAGCCTCCGGGCCATTAGACTGCTGAGCGCTTGACGAGCCTTGGCGAGCTGGCAGAGCTGGTACAGGGACGCGTAGAGGGCGACCCCGCGCGCGTGGTGCGCGGGGTGCGCTCGCTGGACACCGCCGGCCCCGACGATCTCTCGTTCTTGACCGCGGCGAAGTACCGCGAGCAGGCGAGGACGAGCCATGCCGGCGCGTTGCTGGTCGGCAAGGCGGACCCGGAGCTGCCGCACGACCAGCTCGTCTGCGGCGACGCCGGCTGGGCCTTGGGCGAGGTCCTGCGGCACTTCCACCCCGCGCCGCCGGTGACGCCGGGCGTGCATCCGACGGCCGTGGTGGCGGCGACGGCGGCGGTGGACCCGGCGGCGAGCGTCGGGCCGCAGGCGGTGGTGGGCGAGGGGAGCCGGATCGAGGCGGGCGCCGTGATTCATGCCGGCGTCGTCGTCGGAGCCCGTTGCCGCGTCGGTCCCGGCTCCGTGATCTACCCGCGCGCCGTGCTCTATGACGACACCGAGCTGGGCTCGCGCGTCGTGGTGCACGCGGGTGCCGTGCTGGGCGCCGACGGCTTCGGCTACGCGCAGCGCGGCGGCGCGCTGGTCAAGGTGCCGCAGGTGGGACGGGTGGTGGTGGAGGACGACGTCGAGATCGGCGCCAACACCACCATCGACCGCGCGACGCTCGAGGAGACGCGGATCGGGGCCGGCAGCAAGCTCGACAACCTGGTGCAGGTCGGACACAATGTGCGGCTCGGCCGGAGCTGCGTGCTCTGCGGCCAGTCGGGCATCGCAGGCAGCACGCGGCTCGGCGACGGCGTGGTGCTGGCGGGGCAGGCGGGGGTGGGCGGCCACCTCGAGCTCGGCGACGGCGTCCAGGTGGCGGCGAAGTCGGCGGCGCTGCAATCGGCGCCGGCGGGCAGCAAGCTGGCCGGTGTGCCGGCGGTGCCGCTCGGCGAGTGGCGGCGGCAGGTGAGCTGGCTCGGCCGGCTGGCGGAGCTGGGGAGACGGGTTCGCCGCCTCGAGAAGGCACAGGAGCGGCCGACAGCGACAACGGTGGTGGCGGATGCGGAGACGGAGGAGGACAGCAGGTGACCGAGGCGGGTCCGGGCAGCACAACAGGGCAGTGGGACAGCCGGTGGATCCAGCAGGTGCTGCCGCACCGCTATCCGTTCCTGCTCGTCGACCGCGTGCTCGAGCTCGAGCCCAAGAAGCGCATCGTCGCGATCAAGAACGTCACCGTCAACGAGGAGTACTTCCTCGGCCACTTCCCCGGCCACCCGGTGGTGCCCGGCGTGTTGCTGCTCGAGGCGCTGGCGCAGGCGGGCGGCATCCTGCTGCTGCACGACATGCCCGACCGCCAGGACAAGCTGCTCTACTTCACCGGCATCGAGCGCGCCAAGTTCCGCCGTCCGGTGGTGCCCGGCGACCAGGTGCGGCTGGAGATCGAGATCAAGAACCTGCGCGCCACCTTCTGCAAGCTGGAGGCGCGCGCGCTGGTAGACGGCAAGCTGGCGGTCGAGGCGGTGCTCTCGTCGGCCATGGTCGCGCGGTGACCGTGGCGGCGACCGTTCATCCCAGCGCCATCGTCGACCCGTCGGCGCAGCTCGGCGACGGCGTCGTCGTCGGGCCGTTGGCGGTGATCGGCGCCGGCGTCGAGATCGGCAGCCGCACCACCGTCGGCGCGGCGGCGCAGATCCAGGGCCCCACGCGCATCGGACGCGACAACCGCATTCACGGCCAGGCCTGCATCGGCTTCGAGCCGCAGGACGTCACCTATCGAGGCGAGGGGACGCGGCTCGAGATCGGCGACCGCAACCACTTCCGTGAGCTGTGCACCATCCAGCGCGGCACCGTCAAGGGCGGCGGCGTCACCCGCATCGGCGACGACAACCTGTTCATGGTCTACACCCACGTGGCGCACGACTGCCAGGTGGGCAACCGCACCATCTTCGCCAACAACGCCACCCTCGCCGGGCACGTCGAGGTGCACGACCACGCCTCGATCTCCGCCTTCACGTCGATCCACCAGTTCTGCCGCGTCGGCCGTCACGCCTACGTCGGCGGCTACTCGGTGATCACTCAGGACGCACTGCCGTTCGTGAAGACCGTCGGCGTCAAGCCCGCCTGCTACGGCCTCAACCGCATCGGCCTCGAGCGCAAGGGCGTGCCGTCAGAGACCATCGAGCGGTTGGAGGTGGCGGTGCGGCGGCTCACCCGCTCGAAGCAGCCGCTGGCTGAAGTGCTCTCCGAGCTGCGCGGAGAGTTCCCTGACGACGCCGATGTCCGCTATCTCGTCGACTTCGTGGAGAGCGCGCAGCGCGGCGTCATCCGCGCGCTGCCGGGCAGGAAGGCCTCCAACCGTGGTGGTTGAATCCTGATGGCGGTTGAAGCGCTCGCCACCGACGTGGTGCTCGAGCCGCTGGCGCAGCCGCAGCGCGAGCTTCGCGAGGAGCCGGTGCCGGTGCGCATCGGCGTCGTCGGCACCGGCTCGCTGGGGCGGCACCACGTGCGCATCCTCGCTTCGCTCCCAGGGGCGGAGCTGGTCGGCATCCACGACGCGCGGCCGGAGGTGGCGGCGGAGCTCGCGGCCACCCACGGCACCGTCGCCTTCGACGACGTCGACGCGTTGGCCGCACAGGTGGAGGCGATGGTGGTCGCTGCCCCCACCAGCGAGCACGCGCGCCTCGGCGTGCCGCTGCTCGCCGCCGGCCGCCACGTGCTGGTGGAGAAGCCCATCGCCGGGTCGCTGCAGGAGGCCGACGAGCTGCTCGCCGCCGCCGCCGAGTCCGCGGCGCGCCCGGTGCTCGCCGTCGGCCACGTCGAGTTCTACAACCCCGCCGTGCAGGCGCTGCTCGCCGCCGGCGCCGAGCCGCGTTTCGTCGAGGTGGAGCGGCTGGGCGTCTTCTCGCCGCGCAGCCTCGACGTCGACGTCGTGCTCGACCTGATGATCCACGACCTGCAGATTCTGCACGCGCTCGACCCGAGCCCGCTCTTCGAGGTGCGCGCCACCGGCATCAACGTGCTGTCGCCGCGCATCGACATCGCCAACGTGCGGCTGGAGCTCGAGTCGGGCTGCACGGCGAACCTCACTGCCTCGCGCGTCTCCGCCGAGCGGGTGCGCAAGCTGCGCGCCTTCGTGCCGCGCGGCTACTTCTCGCTCGACTACCAGGCGCAGGAGATCAAGGGCTACCGGCTGGAGGAGTCCGGCGGCGCGCCGCAGATCGTGCGCGCCGACCTGCCGGTGGAGCCGGCGGAGCCGCTGCGGCGCGAGCTCGAGGCCTTCCTGCGCGCCTGCCGCGGCGAGCCGACGCCGCTGGTGCGCGGCGAGGAGGGGCGGCGGGCGCTGGAGACGGCGCTCCTGGTGGTGGCGGCGATGGCGGGCGACCGCGAGGCGGGCAGCAGATCCAAGGAGAGGAGAACGATCCAGTGAGCGATACCTACGCAATCGGCATCATCGGCGGCAGCGGCCTGTACTCGATGGACGGGCTCTCCATCGAGGAAGAGAGGCGCATCTCGACGCCCTTCGGCGACCCTTCCGACTCCTACCTGCTGGGCACGCTCGACGGGCAGAAGGTCGCCTTCCTGCCCCGTCACGGCCGCGGCCACCGCATGCTCCCGAGCGAGCTCAACTACCGCGCCAACATCTACGGCTTCAAGGTGCTCGGCGTCGAGCGCATCGTCTCGATCAGCGCCGTCGGCTCGATGCAGCTCGAGTACCAGCCGACGCACATCGTCGTCCCCGACCAGTTCTTCGACCGCACCCGCCACCGGCCCGACACCTTCTTCGGCAACGGCCTGGTGGCGCACGTCTCGGTGGCGCACCCGGTCTGCCCCGACCTGATCCCGGTGTTCGTGCAGGGCGCCCGCGCCGCCGGCGCCACCGTGCACGAGGGCGGCTGCTACCTGTGCATGGAGGGCCCGCAGTTCTCCACCCGCGCCGAGTCGGAGGTCTATCGCGGCTGGGGCATGGCGGTCATCGGCATGACCAACCTGCAGGAGGCCAAGCTCTCGCGCGAGGCGGAGATCTGCTACGCCACGCTGGCGATGGTCACCGACTACGACTGCTGGCACGAGGAGGAGGCCGACGTCTCCGGCCAGGCGGTGATGGAGGTGATCGCGCAGAACGTGAAGATGGCGCAGACCGTGGTGCGCAACGTCGTCGGCGGGCTCGCCAGCCTGCCGCGCGCCTGCGCCTGCCAGCACGCTCTTCAGCATTCTTTGATCACCGACCGCGCGCTGGTGCCGGCGCAGACGCTCAAGGACCTGCAGCCGATCATCGGCAAGTACATGCCGGCCTGACCTTGCGCATCCTGGTCACCAACGACGACGGCATCTTCTCCGAGGGCATCAAGCTCCTCGCGCAGGCGCTTTCGCCGCTGGGCGAGGTGGTGGTGGTGGCGCCCGACCGGGAGCAGAGCGCCAGCGGCCACTCGCTCACCCTCAACCGGCCGCTGCGGCTGCGCAAGATCGAGGAGCGCTGGTACGCCGTCGACGGCACGCCCACCGACTGCGTGAGCCTCGCCATCCAGTGGCTGATGAAGGACGACCCGCCGGCGCTCATCGTCTCCGGCATCAACTTCGGTCTCAACCTCGGCAACGACGTCACCTACTCGGGCACGGTGTCGGCGACCTTCGAGGGCAGCCTGCTCGGCATCCCGTCCGTGGCCTTCTCGCAGGAGGTGTCGGAGAAGTTCTCCTTCACCCGCGCGGCGCGCTTCGCCGGCGAGCTGGTGCGCGAGCTGCTCGCCCACGCCGAGAAGGAGCCGCTGCCGGCCGGCCTGCTGCTCAACGTCAACCTCCCCGCCGGCGACGTGCGCGGCGTGCGCTGGACGCGGCTCGGCTACCGCCGCTATCACCAGGTGGTGGTCGAGAAGGTCGACCCGCGCGGCCGCAAGTACTACTGGATCGCCGGCACTCCCGAGTGGCGCGAGGAAGAGGGTACCGACTACTCGGCGATGGCGGCGGGCTACGCCTCGGTGACGCCGCTGCACCTCGACTTGACGGACTACCGCGTGCTCGACGGCGCCGCTGCCTTGCGCGACCACCTCGTGCGCACGCTCGGCGGCGAGGCGGCGGCGGTAGAAAGCGGAACGTGACCGCGCGGGCGCCACGCGATTACACGTGGCAGCGCGAGCAGATGGTGCAGAAGCTCGCGGAACGTGGCATTCGCGACCCGCGCGTGCTGCAGGCGATGCGGCAGGTGCCGCGCCACCGCTTCGTGCGCGAGCACCTGTGGGGGCAGGCCTACGGCGACTTCGCGCTGCCGCTCTCCTCCGGGCAGACCATCTCGCAGCCCTGGATCGTGGCGCGGATGAGCGAGCTGCTCGCCGTCGAGTCGGAGCACAAGGTGCTCGAGATCGGCACCGGCTCGGGCTACCAGACGGCGGTGCTGGCGCGCCTCGGCCGCTGGGTGTTCAGCCTCGAGCGCGTGGCGGCGCTGGCGCGCACCGCCATCGAGCGCATGCGCGAGCTCGGAGTGGGCAACGTCAAGATCCAGGCCTTCGACGGCACCGTCGGCTGGAGCGAGGTGGCGCCCTTCGACCGCATCCTGGTCACCGCCGGCGCGCCCTCGGCGCCGCAGCCGCTGCTCGACCAGCTCGCTCCCGGCGGCCGCCTGCTGCTGCCCGAGGGAACGCTCG
>DATNCU010000415.1:0-2218 GCA_035607145.1 Thermoanaerobaculia bacterium | reverse complement strand
CTGGCCGCGCCCCACCGACGTCTGCCTGCCGGTCGAGCAACTTACGGCGGTCCGCGAGCTCTTCGACACGCTCGGCACTCCGCGCATCCAAAGGAGCCGGCTGAAGCGAATCCGCCGTCTGCTCGTCTACGGCGGCCAGCCGACGAGAGAGGAAGCTCTCGCCTGGCAGTCGCTCGGCGTGACGCTGGCGCTCTGGCCTTCGGTGTGAGGCGCGGGCGACCGTCGCGAATGCTGCGGCGCGGCAATCCGTTGCAATAAAGTGAGCTCCGACCGAGGAGGCCCCATGGCGCAACCCGCCGAAGCTGTCCCCCCGCCGCTCCCCGAGCCCAACGAGGCGAGCGCGATCGAGGAGGTCCACGAGCGCGCCGACACCGTGCTCACGCGCCGTAACCACGGGCGCCCGCCCAAGGCCGTCGGCCGCCGCGAGCTGCGCGGGCCGCGCGGCCGCGTCGCCATCGTCGACGGCTGCCGCACGCCGTTCATCAAGGCCGGCACGTCTTTCCGCGACATGGACGTCATCGACCTCGCCAGCGTCGCCACGGCCGAGCTCGTCACCCGCACCGGCCTCGCCGAGAAAGAAATCGACCAGGCCATCTACGGCACCGTGCTGCCGGCGCTCTACGGCCCCAACCTCGGCCGCGAGGTCGTCTTCCGCTGCTCGCTGCCGGAGTGGATCCCCGGCAGCGGCGTGAGCCTCGCCTGCGCCTCCTCCAACCGCGCCATCACCTCGGGGGCGGAGGCGATCCTCGTCGGTCAGGCCGACGTCGTTCTCGCCGGCGGGGCCGAGGCGCTGTCGAAGGTGCCGATTCGTTTCTCCGACGCCGCGGCGAAGCGGCTGATGGAGCTGCAGAAGGCGAAGAGCCTGCCGCAGAAGGCGGCGACCCTCGCAAAGCTGCGGCCGAAGGACCTCGTGCCGGTGCCGCCGGCGATCGCCGAGTACACGACCGGCATGACGATGGGGCAGGCGGCCGAGAAGATGGCGAAGGAGAACGACATCTCGCGCCGCGCGCAGGACGAGATCGCGCTGATGTCGCACCAGCGCGCCTCGGCGGCGACGCGCGAGGGGCGCTTCGCCGAGCAGATCGTGCCCACCTTCCCGCCGCCCACCTACGGCGAGGCGGTGCTCGTCGACAACGGCGTGCGCCACGACTCGGCGATGGACAAGCTGGCGTCGCTGCCGCCGGTGTTCGACAAGCGCTACGGCTCGATCACCGCCGGCAACGCGAGCCCGATCACCGACGGCGGCTCCGCCGTGCTGCTGATGAGCGAGGAGAAGGCGAAGGCGCTCGGCTACGAGCCGCTGGGCTACATTCGCTCGTGGGCGTACGCCTCGCTCGACCCCGGCACGCAGCTGCTGCAAGGGCCGGCCTACGCGGCGCCCGAGGCGCTCGACGCCGCCGGCGTGACCCTCGCCGACCTCGACCTCGTCGAGATGCACGAGGCCTTCGCGGCGCAGGTGCTCTCGAACCTCAAGGCGTTCAACTCGAAGAAGTTCGCCGGAGAGGAGCTGGGGCGCGGCGCGCAGCTCGGTGCGGTGGACTTCGACAAGCTCAACGTCAACGGCGGCTCGATCTCGATCGGGCATCCCTTCGGCGCCACCGGCGCGCGGGTGACGATGCAGCTGCTCTTCGAGCTGCGGCGGCGCGGCGGCAACCTCGGGTTGATGACGGTGTGCGCCGCGGGCGGCGTCGGTTTCGCGATGGTGGTCGAGCGGGAGTAGCGGTGGCGGCAGCACCGCTGCGCGGTCTGCTGGTTGTCGACCTCACGCGCCACCTGCCGGGGCCGCTGGGGGCGCGGCTGCTCGCCGACCTCGGCGCTCGGGTGATCAAGGTGGAGGAGCCGCAGGCGGGCGACCCGGTGCGCGCGGCGGCGCCGCTCGTCGGCGGCAAGAGCCCGCTCGCGGCGATGCTGCTCGCCGGCGTCGAGAGCGTGGCGCTCGACCTCAAGCAACCGGCGGCAGTCGAGGCGTTGCGCGGACTGCTGGCGCGCGCCGATGTGCTGCTCGAGAGCTTCCGCCCGGGCACGATGGCGCGGCTCGGCCTCGCTCCCGAGGTGCTGCGCGAGCGCTACCCGCGGCTGGTGATCTGCTCGCTCGCCGGCTGGGGGCAGACGGGGCCGTATTCGGCACGTGCTGGCCACGACATCACCTACCAAGCGATCGGCGGAGCCTTGGCGAGCACGGGCGTAACGCCGCCAATCCCGGTGGCCGACGTCGTGG
>DATNCU010000406.1:0-3164 GCA_035607145.1 Thermoanaerobaculia bacterium | reverse complement strand
GCGGCCGACCCCAGCATCGAGCCGGCCCTGGCGACGTTGTCGAAATCCATCTTCACGTCGATCTGCGACGCCGGCAGCATCGCCGCCGAGGCGCCGCCGGGGATGAAGGCCTTGAGCGTCCCCCCCTTGTACATGCCGCCGGCCGCCTCCAGCATCGCCCGGAAGGGGATGCCGATCGGGTGCTCGTAAGTGCCCGGCCGCTCGACGTGCCCGGAGACGGCGTACAGCTTCGGTCCGGTGTTCTTCTCGTCGGTGCCGATCGCCTTGAACCACTCCGGGCCGCGCTCGACGATGTGCGGCACGCAGCAGAGGGTCTCGACGTTGTTGATCACCGTCGGCATGCCGAAGGCGCCGACGACGGCGGGGAAGGGCGGCTTCACCCGCGGCTGGCCGCGCTTGCCCTCGAGCGACTCGAGCAGGCCGGTCTCCTCGCCGCAGATGTAGGCGCCGGCTCCCCGGTGCACCACCATGTCGAGCTTGAAGCCCGACCCCAGCACGTCGTCGCCGAGCACCTTCTGCGCGTAGGCGTCGGCGATGGCCTGCTCGAGGATGTCGCCCGGCTCGACGTACTCGCCGCGGATGTAGACGTAGCACATGCTGGCGCCGACGGCGCGGCAGCAGATCGCCGACCCCTCGATGAGCTGGTGGGGGTCGTGCTCCATCAGCACGCGGTCCTTGAAGGTGCCGGGCTCGGACTCGTCGGCGTTGACGACGAGGTACTTCTGCTTGGCGTCCTTGGGGATGAAGCCCCACTTCATGCCGGTGGGGAAACCGGCGCCGCCGCGGCCGCGCAGGCCCGAGGCCTTCACCAGCTCGGTGATCGCCGGCGGATCCATGGCCAGCGCCTGCTCCAGCGCCTTGTAGCCGCCGCGCCGGCGGTAGCCGTCGACGGTCAACGCCTCGGGCTTGCCGACGTTGCGCAGCAGCAGGGGCTCGCCGATGGAGCCGATCTTGATCGGGGCGGTGGAGGCGACCGGCACGGCTACTCCAGCCCGCCGACGATTTCCTTGACCTTCGCCGCGTCGAGGTCGCCGTGGTAGGTGTCGTCGACCATCATCATCGGCGCCTGCTCGCAGGCGCCGAGGCACTCGAAGTGGACGTAGGAGCAGCGGCCGTCGGGGGTCACCTCGTTCTCCTCGACCCCCAGCGTCTCGGCGAGCGCCGCCATCAGCTCGGCCGAGCCGCGCAGCATGCAGGGCACGTTGGTGCAGACGCGGATGCGGTGCCGGCCCACCGGCCGCTCGTGGTAGAGGTCGTAGAAGGTGACGACGCCGTAGACCTCCGCCGGCGGCAGCCCGAGCTCGGCGGCGACGGCGAGGATCGCCTCCTCGGGCAGCCAGCCGTCCCAGTGCTTCTGCGCCAGGTGCAGCGCCGGCAGCAGCAGGGCGCGCTCGGTGGGGTAGAGCTGGCGCAGGCGGTCGAGTCGCGCCTTGGCGTCGGCGGGCAGCGCCGGCACCGGCTTGGCCGCCGCGGCCGGCTCGCCCGCTCGGGCGCCTGCCGGCGCTCTGGGCTCGACGGGCGCGCTCACGGCGCGCCGCTCCCGGCCGGCACCACCACGCGGCGGCGCAGCACGTCGAGACCGCCCTTGAGCCAGACATAGGCGAAGCCGACGACGAGCAGCGCGAAGAAGACCATGACGGCGAAGAACAGCGGCCAGCCCCCCTGGCGCAGCACCAGCGCCCAGGGGTAGAGGAAGGCCGCCTCGACGTCGAAGATGACGAAGTCGAGGGCGACGAGGAAGAAGGCCACCGAGATCCGCTTCTGCGAGCGGTCGAGCAGCGGCATCCCCGATTCGTAGGTCGACAGCTTGACGCGGCCGCCGCCCTTGGCGCCGGCGAGGTGGGAGACCAGCACGATGGCGCTGCCCACGAGCAGCGCCAGTCCGAGGCCGAGGAGGACGGGGAAGTAGGTCTGCGGCAACAGCGGTCTCGCTTCGTTCCGCGGGCGAGTCTACAAATTCGTGAAAGCAGTCACAAGCGACCGCGACGCGCCGTCGGGAGCGCGCCGCCTGCCGCGCGCGGCGGCGCGCGGCACCTATGCTCTAATCGCGTCGCGGATGCGCGCGGACGTCGTCGCGGTGATCCCTGCCTACCAGTGCGCCGCGACCATCGGCGCCGTGGCGCGCGGCGTGCGGCAGCATCTGGAGCGCGTCGTCGTGGTCGACGACGGCAGCGCCGACGCCACCGCGATCGAAGCCGAGGCGGCCGGCGCCGAGGTGGCGCGGCTGGCCGAGAACCGCGGCAAGGGCGCGGCGCTGCTGCACGGCATCGCCCTGGCGCTCGCCGGCGGCCCGTCCGCGCTGCTGCTGCTCGACGGCGACGGGCAGCACGATCCGGCGGACGTCCCCGCCTTCCTCACCGCCTGGGACGCCGGCGGCGCCGACATCGTCATCGGCAGCCGCATGGGCGAGTCGGAGTCGATCCCGCGCTCCCGCTACTGGACCAACCGCATCGGCTCGCGGATCCTGTCGTGGATGACGGGCTGGGACATCGAGGACAGCCAGTCGGGCTACCGGCTGCTCGCCGCCGACCTGCTGCGCCGGCTGCCGCTGGCCGCGCGCGGCTACGCGGTGGAGAGCGAGATGCTCATCAAGGCGGCCAACCGGCGCGCCCGGCTCGCCCAGGTGCCGATCCGCGTCATCTACGAGGGCAACACCAGCCACTACCGGCCGGTGCTCGACACCACCCGCATCGCGCTTTGGTCGGTCTACTTCAAGGCCTTCGACGACGTCTAGGCCGCGCGGGCGCGCGGCCGATCCGCACTCGCTACAATCCCGCCGGTGTCGCTCCTCCCGCGGCCGCCGCAGGTGCACGCGCTCGCCGGGCCGCTCGGCTGCGCGCTCACCGTGGACGTCGAGGAGTGGTACCACAACTGCCTGGTGCCGGACTTCGTCGACCCGGCGCGGCGGCCGACACTGCCGCGCGAGCTCGACCGCCTGCTGCCGCAGATGCTCGAGCTGCTCGCCGAGCACCGCTGCCGCGCGACGTTCTTCACCCTCGGCGAGGTGGCCGACGAGCTGCCGGGGCGCGTGCGCGAGATCGCCGCCGCGGGTCACGAGGTGGCGAGCCACGGCCTCCACCACCTGCGAGTGGCGAAGATGGAGCCGCGCCGTTTCCGCGCCGGCCTCGAGCAGGCGAAGAAGAGTCTCGAGGACCTGCTCGGCG
>DATNCU010000402.1:0-4575 GCA_035607145.1 Thermoanaerobaculia bacterium | reverse complement strand
TGGGGCGCAGTCGATGCCACGCTCCACGCCACCGATCGCGCCCTCGGCGGCGCCGCCGCCTTCGCCGCCGTGCGTCCGCCCGGACACCACGCCGAGAAGCAGCTCGCCATGGGCTTCTGCTGGTTCAACAACGCCGCCGTGGCCGCCGAGCTCCTGCGCGCGCAAGGCCTGGCGCGGGTGGCGATCTTCGACTTCGACGTCCACCACGGCAACGGCACCCAGCACATCTTCGAGGAGCGGGCCGACGTCTTCTACGCCAGCACCCACCAGTACCCGTTCTATCCCGGCACCGGCGCGGCGAGCGAGCGCGGTCGCGGCGAGGGGCTGGGCGCCACTCTCAACGTGCCGCTGCCGGCCGGCTGCGACGACGGCGAGTATGCCGTGGCCATCGAGGGCACCGTCCTGCCGGCCCTGCGCGCCTTCACCCCCGAGGCGCTGGTGGTCTCGGCCGGGTTCGACGCCTGGCAGGGCGATCCGCTGGGCGGCATGCGGGTCACCGCCGACGGCTTCGCCCAGTGGGGCCGCTGGCTGAGCGGGCTAGCCCGCGAGTGCTGCGGCGGGAGGCTCGTGGCCCTGCTCGAGGGGGGCTACGACGTGCCGGCGCTGCCCCGGCTGGTGGAGGCTTTCCTGGTGGGCGTCGAGGCCGGCTTGTAGCCTATGTCATTGACCCCTACCAACGCTGTGGCTAGAATCGACCTCAAAACCTCAGGTAGAGCTTGAACAGCTGACGTTCCTGAGGGCTCGGAGGAGACCCGATGCGAAGCAGAATCGTCCTCGCGGCGACCGCCTTGTTGCTGCTCGGAGGGGCGCTGCCGGCATCGGCCGCCTCGCCGTTCGGCGTCTTCGACGGCAAGCCCGGCGGCGGCAACAACGCCTGGGGCCAGCTTTCGCTGGTGGGCTGGGCGCTCGACGACAACGGCGTCGCTTCCGTCGACATCGTCATCGACGACAACGTCTTCCAGCGGGCGCTCTACGGCTCGCGCCGGCCGGACGTGACCCGCCGCAAGCCCGGCTTCCCCAACAGCAACGCGCCCGGCTTCTCCGCCACCGTCGACACCACGCAGTTCCTCAACGGCGTGCACACGCTCTCGGCGCTGGTCACCAGCCTCTCCGGCGAGCAGGTGGTCATCGGCCCGGTGAAGCGGATCAACTTCCGCAACGCCAGCCACATGCTGGCGCCCTTCGGACACATCAAGTTCCCCCAGCAGGACGCCGAGCTGCGCGGCCGTTGCAGCAACGACCCGACGCGCCGGCTCTCCATCATCACCGGCGACGCGCTCGACGCCGGGTCGGGCGAGAACGCCCACGACGTCGGCGTCGCCTGGGTGGAGCTGCTGCTCGACGGCGCGCTGACCTTCAACACCAAGACCTCCTGTGCCTTCGACCCCGATCCCGCGGTCAACATGCTGCTCAACTGCTACGGGCTGGAGAGCCGGGAGCTCACCTTCGTCTACCCGCACCTGCCCGACTCCGACCGCGCCAAGTGGCGGTTCGCGCTCGACGTCGGCGCGCTGATCAGCTCGGGCTTCTACACCCGCGGCCACCACACCCTCACCGTCCGCGCCGGCGACTACGGCGACAACGTCCGCAACATCGGCAGGATCAACGTCTTCTTCTCCTGCGACGACGAGGCCGCGGCCGAGCCCTCGATCGGCCAGCTCGAGGAGCCGAGCTTCACGCAGCCCTGGTTCGGCACCATCAACGTCAAGGGGTGGGCGGTCGACTTCCAGGGCATCGCCTCCGTCGAGATCAAGGTCAACGGCATCAGCGCCGGCTTCGCGACGCTGGGCGCGCCGCGGCCCGACGTCGCCGAGCTGTACCCCGGCTACCCGTCGGTCAAGTCGGCGGGCTGGAATTTCAGCTTCGACACCCGCACCGTCAACGACGGCCGGGTCACCTTCGAGGTGTGGGTGCGCGATCTCG
Source organism: Thermoanaerobaculia bacterium (assembly GCA_035607145.1). GTDB lineage: Bacteria > Acidobacteriota > Thermoanaerobaculia > Multivoradales > JAIOJS01 > DASYQD01. The sequence goes on along the minus strand of DATNCU010000402.1, from coordinate 2,652 downwards.
TCGGCGATGAGACGCTGATCGGCGAGGGCGTGGCGGTCATCGACAACCGCGACCACCCATAGAGCGACGAAGGCGCGCCGTCAACGGCGCGATGCTTCCAAGGGCGACGGCCGGCAATGGTGCCGGCCGTTTCGCTTCAGCGGGGCTACCTCCCGCCGTCCGACTCGGCCTCGGGCAGCTCCTCCATCTCGACCTCGACCTCGGACCAGCGCGGCCCGTTGGCGCCGACCTCGACCTCTACGGTCACCGGCTTGTAGCCGGCCGCGGTGAAGCGGAGGAGGTGCCGGCCGGGCTGCGACGCCAGCTCGTACTGCTCGACCTCGTCGGCGGTGCCGAGCAACCGGCCGTCGAGATAGACCTGGGCGTCGCCGGGAGAGACGTCGAACTCCACGCCGCGGCGGCAACGGAGGTGCTGCGAGACCTCCTCGCGCGGGGCGCTCGGTGGTGGGGGCTGGGTGGCCACCGGCGGCGCCGAGGGCACCGGTGGCGCTTCCATCGGCGCCGCGGCGGTGGCGCTCGCCGCCGGTGACGCTCGCGGAGCAACCGGCGGCGGCGGCGGTTCCAGCGCGCCGACGTCGAGGGTCGGCGTCGGCCCCGCCGGCGGCAGGATCATGGGCAGCGGCGCCATCGTGGGCGCAGCATCCGGCAGCGGCACCGAGGTCTCGGGCAGCGGGCCGTCGGCAGGCGTCCAGCCCTCCGGCCGGGGCGGCTGCACGATCGGGCGGCCCGGGTTGCGGTTCCACAGCGCCACCGCGGCAGCGATCACCACCAGGGCCACGGCGACCATTCCCAGGGCGACTAGCAGGAGCGTGCGGTTCTGCGCGCCGGTCGCGGCCGCTGGCGGCGGTGGGACGTAGGCGGCCGGCGGCGCGGCGTAGGCCGGCGTGATCGGGGGCACTGCCGCCGCCGCGGGGACCGCGCGTGGCGGCGTGGCAGGAGGCGGCGTGGCGGCAGGCGCGGTCGGCGGGATTCGCGGCGGTGCGGGTGGCGCGGCAGCTGGCGGCGGAGCCGCCGGCAGCACCGGCGCCGCCATCCGCGGCCGCGTCAGCGCCTGGTCGGCGGTGGGCGCTTCCAGCGGCAGCTCGCGCAATGCCACCGCCACCACGGCCGCATCGCCGTAGCGCTCGGCCGCCTCCTTGGCGAGCAGTCGCCGCAGCACCTCGGCGGTCGCCACGTCGAGCTCGCGCGAGATGGCGGGGTCGGCGAGCGGGTCCTCGTGCAGGATCTGGTAGAGCAGGGTCGTGATCGACTGCGCCGGAAACGGCCGCTTGCGCAGCAGCATCTCGTAGAGCACGACGCCGAGCGAGAAGAGGTCGGCGCGCCCGTCCACCGCGTCGCCGCGCAGCTGCTCGGGAGCCATGTAGGCGGGGCTGCCCACCACCATGCCGGTGCGCGTCAGCTCGGACACCTCGTCGAGGCTGCGCGCGACACCGAAGTCGGTGAGCAGCACGCGGCCGTCGCGCGAGATGAGGATGTTGGCCGGCTTGACGTCGCGGTGGACGACGCCGGCGCGATGCGCGGCGGCGAGAGCCTCCGCGGCGCGTGCCGCGACCTCCAGCGCCGCCGCGCGGTCGGGGAAGACGCCGCGCTCGAGCCGGCGCCCGAGCGACTCGCCGTCGACGAGCTCCATCACCAGGTAGAGCCCGGTCTCCGTGGTGCCGACGTCGTGGATCGCCACCACGCCGGGGTGGCGGATGCGCGCCGCCGCCTTCGCCTCGCGCCGGAAGCGCATCTCCAGCTCGTCGCGCACCTCGCGCGAGGCGTCGGGCGCGAGCTGGATGTGCTTGACCGCCACCTCGCGGTCGAGCTCGGGGTCGTGGGCGCGGTAGACGACGCCCATGCCGCCGCGGCCCACTTCGCCCAGCACGCGGTAGCGGCCGAAACCCGTCATCACCACGGCCTCGTCGGCGCGGGAGGCGGCGCCTCGGTGAGCGCGCGCAGCATCTCCACCAGGACGCCCGCGACGGACGACTCGTTGAGCTCGGCGACGGTCAGCGCACGCTCGCCGATCGAGCTGCCCTGGCGGCGGGCGCGGAACCAGACGTTGCCGCTCGCCTCGTCGAGCTCGGCCTCGACCAGACCGCGCAACGGGGCGGCCGCCTGCAGCAACACTTCGACGCGCAGCTTGGTGGGCTTGGGCTCGACGAGCCGCGCCGCGTGGCCGCGCTCCTCGAGCCGCGCCATCAGGTCGCGCACCGCCGGCCGCAGCAAGTCGCGCTTGGCGCGCTCGAACTGCACCACGTGGCCGGCGTTGCGGATGCGCTGCTGGCGATCGCGCTCGCGGTCCTGCTGGCGGTCGTCGTCGAGGTCGCCGAGCAGGCGGTCGAGCGAGCGGCGGCTCCGGTAGTCCAAGGTGGGTGTCTCGCGGCGGTCGGCGGACGCCGCGGCGCGCGGCACGGATGCGGCCGCCGGCTGAGGCCGATGGGCGCGATTGTACGCGCTGCTACGCTGCGCCGGTGACCGCGTACGAGCGCGTCGTCGGCGTCGCCGGTTGGAGCGGATCGGGCAAGACGACGCTGCTCGAGCGAGTGGTGCCGGCGCTGGTGGCCGACGGGCTGTCGGTGGTCGTGGTCAAGCACGACGCGCACGGGCTCGCGCTGGATGTTGCGGGCAAGGACTCGGATCGGCTCTTCCGTGCCGGCGCCGAGGTGG
>DATNCU010000380.1:0-3063 GCA_035607145.1 Thermoanaerobaculia bacterium | reverse complement strand
TGCCGATGTGGGACAACCACGAGTTCTCGTGGCAGGGGTGGCAGTCCTTCCAGGCCTTCGCGGGCGAGACGCGCCCGGCGCAGAACCGCAAGGTGCAAGCGAACCAGGCATGGTTCGAGTACCAGCCGGCGCGCGTGCGCCACGCCGGCTCGCCCGCGCTCGAGAGCTTCGCGGCGCCGGCGGTGCGCGACGCGCCGGTCGAGCGCTTCGACGAGCAGGGCCTCGGCCAAGAGCCCAACAACCTCGCCGCCATCGGCAGCCTCACCGCCTATCGCACGCTGCGCTGGGGGCGCTTCCTCGACCTCCTCATCACCGACCAGCACTCCTACGTCGCCGAATACCCCGGCGGCCGCGGCGACGCACCGAAGCTCAGCAGCGACGACTTCCCGGACCTCGTGCCCGAGGAGGTGCTCGCGATCCTCGACGCCGGACGCGCCTACGCGGGCGGCAAGCCGCCGGCGACGATCCGCTACGGCGAGGTGGAGGTGGCGAACTTCCGCAAGGGCGAGGCGCCGTACACGCTGCTCGGCGCGACGCAGAAGGCGTGGTTCCTCGACAAGCTGCGCGGCTCGCGCGCGACGTGGAAAGTGTGGGGCAACTCGCTCGGCACGCTCGACTGGCGCGCCGACCCGCAGAACCTGCCCAGGGGCGTCGGCAAGCCGTGGCCGGGTCAGGGCTACGCATGCCTCGGCGGCGGCGACTGGGGCTCCACCTACGTCGAGCGCGGCGAGATCTACGACACCGTGCGCGAGGCCGGGATCACCGGCTTCGTCACCGTCTCGGGTGACCGCCACAGCTTCTGGGCGGGGCTCGCGGCGAAGGCGCTGCCGCCCGCGGCCTTCGAGCCGGTCGGCGTCGCCTTCGTCACCGGCTCGATCTCCGCCCCCGGCATCGTCGAGGCGTACGAGCACCGCTTCCCGCAGGACCACCCGCTGCATGCGCTTTACATGACGGAGGTTGGTGGCAAGAAGGCGCCGATGGTCAACCTGTTGATGCACCACGGCGTGAAGACCTGCCTCGAGTACGCGCGCACCGGCGACCTCGCGACGGCACGCAAGGCCTCCAACCCCGACCTCGCGCCGCACCTCGCGTTCCTCGACATGGGCGGGCACGGCTACGCGGCAGTGAAGCTCACCGCTGACGCCGTCGAGTGCGAGTTCGTCTGCATCCCGCGGCCGCTCGAGCGCGAGGGCGCCGACGGTGGGCCGCTGCGCTACCGCGTGGTCCACCGCGCGGCCATGTGGCGCCACGGCGAGAAGCCGCGCCTCGAGCACCGCGTCGTCGAGGGCGACCCGGGGCTGTCGCTCTAGCTCTTCTTGCGCCGGAAGATCCGCGTCAGCGGGTCGTGCACCTCGTCCACCACCCGCTCCTTGAGCGGGATGATGGCGTTGTCGGTGATGGTGATCGATTCCGGGCAGACCTTGGTGCAGCACTTGGTGATGTTGCAGTAGCCGATGCCGTGCTCGCTCCACAGGTCGCGCACGCGCTCGGCGCCGTCGAGCGGGTGCATCTCCAGCGCCGCCGCATAGACGAGCAGGCGCGGGCCGATGAACTTCTCGTGCAGCTGGTGGTCGCGCAGCACGTGGCAGACGTCCTGGCAAAGGAAGCACTCGATGCACTTCCTGAACTCCTGGACGCGGTCGACGTCCTCCTGCGCCATCCGCCAGGTGCCGTCGGGCGCATCGGGCGGCCGCGGCGCGAAGCGCTTGATGGTCTTCTTCGCCGCGAAGTTCCACGACACGTCGGTGACCAGGTCGCGCACCGGTGGGAAGCAGCGCATCGGCTCGACGGTGACCTTCTCGTCGAGCGGCAGGTCGGAGAGCCGTGTCATGCACATCAGCTTCGGCGCGCCGTTGACCTCGGCCGAGCAGGAGCCGCACTTGCCGGCCTTGCAGTTCCAGCGCACGGCGAGGTCGTTGGCCGACTCGGCCTGGATCTGGTGCACGGCGTCGAGCACCACCATGCCTTCGGTGACCTCGGTCGCGTAGTCGACGAAGTCACCACCGCTTCGGTCGCCGCGCCAGATGCTGAAGGTTGCCTGCGCCATGCTCGACTCCTGCGGCCGCGGCCTATTTCATCTCCTCGACGATCGCCTGCTGCTCCGCCGTCATCGGCGGCACCGGCACGCGCTCGACCTGCATCTCGCCGCTGCTTCCCTTGCGCACCACGATGTTGACCTTGCCGAAGGCCGCGTCCTTGTCGGGGAAGTCGTCGCGGAACTGCGCGCCGCGGCTCTCGGTGCGTTCGATGGCGGCGCGGGTGATCGCCTCTGACACGGTGAGCAGGTTGGGCAGGTCGAGCGCAGTGTGCCAGCCGGGGTTGTACTCGCGGTTGCCGCCGACGCGCACGCGCTCGGCGCGCTCGCGCAAGCCACCGAGCGCATCGAGAGCGCGCTCCATCTCCGCGCCGCGACGCACGATGCCGACGAGGTCCTGCATCATCGCCTGCAGCTCGTGCTGGATGGTGTAGGGGCCCTCGCCGCCGGTCGCGGCACCGCCCGCCGGCCGCTCGCCGTCGAGCGGCAGCAGCGCCTGCCGGTGCGCCTCCTCCACCTGCGCCTCGTCGACGCGCGCGCCGCCGCGCTCACGCGCGAACTGCGCCGCATAGTCGCCGGCCCGCTTGCCGAACACCAGCAGGTCGGAGAGCGAGTTGCCGCCCAGCCGGTTGGCACCGTGGAGCCCGGCACCGCACTCGCCCGCCGCGAACAGCCCCGCCACCGTCGACATCTGCGTCTCGGGGTCGACGCGCACGCCGCCCATCATGTAGTGGGTGGTCGGCCCCACTTCCATCGGCTCCTTGGTGATGTCGATGCCCGCCAGCTGGTGGAACTGGTGGTACATGCTGGGGAGCTTCTTCTTGATGTACTCGGCCGCCTTGGGGACCTTCTCCTTGATCCACGAGATGTCGAGGAAGACGCCGCCGTGCGGGCTGCCGCGCCCCTCGCGGACCTCGCGCACGATGCAGCGCGCCACGTGGTCGCGGGTGAGCAGCTCGGGCGGCCGCCGCGCCTCCTTGTCGCCCTGGCAGTAGCGCCACCCCTCTTCCTCGTTGTCGGCCGTCTGC
>DATNCU010000377.1:0-3084 GCA_035607145.1 Thermoanaerobaculia bacterium | reverse complement strand
CGCCGGCACTTCCTGCTCCTCTTCGACCTCACCTTCTCCGACCCCTTCGCGCTGGTGCGCGGGCGCAACGCTGCCCGCGGCGTGCTCTCCGAGCTGCATCCGACCGACCTCGTGGCTGTCGCCACCTACAGCCAGACCGGCGGCGTGCAGATGCTCGTCGGCTTCACCCCCGACCGTGCGCAGGCCGCCGCGGCGATCGACACGCTGGGGCTGACGAAGCTCTTCACGCCCGTCAACGACCCGCTGCGGATGGTCTTCACCGCTCCGGCGAGCGCCAGGGCGATCAAGGTCGGCCGCCCGGGACCGGGCGGCGAAGCGCTCGACGACGCCGACTCGAAGATGCTGGACACCCTGAAGGCCGTGTCGACCCTCACTTCCGGCACCCAGCGCTCGGTCGACTCGCTCATCGTGCGCAACATGACGGCGTCCTTCGCCGACCTCGCGCGCGTGATGGGTGAGGTGGACGGCCGCAAGTACGTGGTGCTGCTCTCCGAGGGCTTCAACAGCTCGCTGCTCACCGGCAGCGGCAGCTACGAGGCCGGCAACAACGACCTCAACCAGATGGTCGCCGCCGCGGGAAGCCTCGATCCGATCAGCGGCACCGACATGAGCCAGGGCGCCGACGACACCTTCGGCGACAGCCGCACCCTCAACCAGCTCGAGAAGATGCTCACCGAGCTGCGCCGCGGCGACTGCCAGATCCAGGCGGTCGACATCGGCGGCCTGCGCGCGCTCGCCGCCGAGGGGCGTACCGACGCCAACGGCCGCGAGAGCCTGCTGACGATGGCGAAGAGCACCGGCGGCGACCTCTACGAGAACTTCAACGACCTCTCCTCGGCGATGGGGCAGATGCTGCGCCGCACCGGGGTCACCTACGTGCTGACGTTCCAGCCCGGCAAGCTGCCGGCCGACGGCGAGTTCCAGAAGCTGCGCGTCGAGCTCAAGAACGCGCGCGGCGCGCGCGTGGTGCACCGCCCCGGCTACTACGCGCCGCGGGCCTACGGGCAGCAGGCGCCGATGCTGCGGGCGCTGCAGACCGCCGACGCGATGATGGGGGAGGAGGGCGGCGCCATCGCCTCCACGGTGCTTGCCGCCTCCTACGCCGGCAGCGGCGAGCGCGCCTACGTGCCGCTCGTCGTCGAGGTCGACGGCGCGACGCTGCTCGGCGGCAAGCAGGGACCGCAGCTGCCGATCGAGATCTACGTCTACGCCATCGACGAGGCGGGCGCCGTGCACGACTACCGCACGCAGAGCCTGGCGCTCGACCTCGCCAAGGCCGAGGCGCAGCTGCGGCAGACGGGGCTCAAATACTTCGGCCACCTGTCGCTGCCGAAGGGCAAGTTCGCCGTGCGCACGCTGGTGCGCAACGCCGCCACCGGTGCCACCAGCCTGAGGGTGAGCGAGATCGAGGTCCCCGCCTTCGCCGGCGGCGAGGCGACGCTGCTGCCGCCGCTGTTCCCCGAGCCTCCCGGCCGCTGGGTGATGGTCCGCCAGGCGTTGCAGGAGGGCGAGGCGCAGCCGCCCTATCCCTTCATGCTCGGCGGCGCGCCGTTTATCCCGGCGTCGCGGCCCGTGCTCGCCGCCGGCCAGCCGGTGGACGTGGTGCTGCAGGGCTACAACCTCGCGGCCGGCGACGTCACCGCCAAGGCGGAGGTGCTCGGCGTCGACGGCACGCCGCAGCCCGGCGGCGGGCTCGAGCTCGGCAAGCAGAGCGGCGGCACGATGCGCGTGGTCAGCGGCAAGTTCACCTCGCCGCAACTGCAGCCGGGCGAGTACCGGCTGCGGGTGACGGTGACCGACGCCGCCGGCAAGAGCGCCACCAGCACCGGCGCCTTCACGGTGGGCGGCGGCACGGTGCGCGCGGCGGCGCGCTGAGCGCCGGCGATCAGTCGCGGAACCAGCGCATCCGGCCGCTGAGGTCCTGCCACCAAGCGAGCACGAACCCGCCGCCCTCGACCGGGGCGGCGGTGGTGTGGTCGCCGAAGTAGCGGCTCTCGGCGGGGCCGCCGTAGAGCAGGAAGTCGTTGCCCTGCGGCTTGCCGTTGGCGCCCAGGCGGCGGCCCTCGATCAGCAGGTTGGCCTCGCGGCTCACCCAGGTCGCGACGTAGCTGCCGTCGCCACGCACCAGCAGCCGTGGCGTGACCTGGTCGCCGGCGAGGCCTGAGCTCACCCGCACCGCCTTGCCCTTGGGCTTGCCGGCGGCGTCGAAGCGCTGCCAGACGACGTCGAAGCCTTGCTTGGCGAGCGGCTTGAGGTTGGTGTGCCAGATGACGGCGAAGCTGCCGTCGCCGGCGCAGGCGACGCTCGGCAGCGCGCTCAGCTCGGCGGGCAGGGCGCCGGGCGTTACCAGCCGGAAGGGACCGCGCGCGAGGCGCCCCTCGGCGTCGAGGATGCCGAAGACCAGACCCTTGGGCGTGGCGCTGTCGTCGCGGGTCGGCTCGATCTGGTCCTGCCAGGCCATCACCGTGCTGCCGTCGGGCCGCGCGCAGGCGTCGTGGACGAGGTAGCCGTACCCTTCGAAGACCACCTCGGGTCCGGCAACGCGGCCGCCGCCGCCGTCGTGCACCTGCGTGAGGAGCTGGTTGATGCCGTGGGTGTCCTGGCTGCGCGCCCAGGCGACGAGGACGCGCCCGTCGCGGCCGGAGATGGTCGCCGCTCCTTCGCTCGCTCCCGGCGGGCGGCCGCTGTTGACCTCCACCTCGGGGCCGGCGGCGCCGCCGCCGTCGAAGCGGCGGATCGAGATGCGGTCGCCTACCCACCACGAGGCGAGCCAGCCGTCGCCGTCGCGCACGGCACCGGCGAAGTGGAGGACGTTGCCGTTGCCCGACAGCGTGGCGACGTTGCCCTGCGGGCCGTCGGCGGTGAAGCGATCGAGGACGACATGCGTGTCGTCGTGCAGGCCATGCCAGGCGACCAGCATCTCGCCGTCACCCGGATAGGCGCGCGGCGCGTAGGTCTCGCAGCTCAGGCAGCCGTCGGGTGCCATGGCATCGCCCAGCGGCGTCGGCGGCGGCGGCGCCTTGGCCTTGTCGGGAGCCGCCGCCATCGTCGTCAGCGCGAGGAGAGAGGCGAGCAGCAGTCGGC
>DATNCU010000364.1:0-8140 GCA_035607145.1 Thermoanaerobaculia bacterium | reverse complement strand
ATGGCGACGCCGAGACGATCGAGCACCGGCAGGGCGGGGTCGATCTTCTGCAGCTTGGCGAGGAGCTGGCGGGAGAAGTCGAGCGCGAGCCGGCCGTAGATGTCTTCCTTGCTCGGGAAGTGCAGGTAGACCGTGCCCTTGCCGATCTCGGCCTCCTGCGCGATGCGCTCGATGGTGACCAGCTCCCAGTCGTCGCCGTCGAACAGGCGCAGGGCGGCCTGGAGGATCTCGCGCTCGCGGCGCTTGAACTCGCGTTCCTTGCGTTCGGGGATGCCCATGATCGTCGGGTCGTGCGGCGGCCGCGGCGGCGCGACCGCTGGTAATCGTATGACCAGCGGTCACGAATCGTCAAGCGGTCGGCGGCCGGGTGCGATCGGCCGCCAACGCGAGAGGGCTGCTCTAGGGCGCCGGCGAGCTACCGGGGACGGGCGCGGTCCCCACCGTCAGCCGGTTGACCACCGACTTCACGCCTTCGGTGCCGCGCGCGAGCTTCTCGGCCTCGGCGCTCTCGGTGGCCGACTCGACGCGGCCCGAGAGGGTGACCACGCCTTCCAGCGTGTCGACGTCGATGGCGTAGGCGGTGACCTCGGGATCGGCGGCGAGCTTGGCCTTCACCTTCGCGGTGAGGGTCGCGTCGTCGAGCAGCGGCTTCGCCTGCGCTGCCAGCTGCTCGGCGCCCTGCTCCACTTCCTTGCCGGCGCGCTCGAGGGCGGCGGTGGCCTCGTCGCCGGCCTTTCGCGCCTGTGCCTCGGCGTGTTCGGTGTCGCTTCGCTTGCAGCCGCCGGCGAGACCGGCAGCAAGGGTGATGGCGAGTGCGGTGGCGATGCTCGAGCGCATGGCGGCTCCTCCTCTACGCGCGGCGGCCTGTGCAAGGAAGCGGCCCGGACCTCGCCTTCATCCCCTCCACCCCACGCGCCGGCGAGGCCCAGGCCAATGAGATTGATCCTCTTCCTCCGCGAGGCCGCGACTGCAAGGAGTTGGCCAGCCGCCGACGGCGCAGCGCTGACGCGAAGTCCGTCGCGTTCCCACAAGCGCGAGCGGAGCGAGCTGTAATTTCTTCAAAGCTCCGCGTCGAGGAACGGATTGCGGCGCATCATGGCGGCGATCTCTGCCAGCGCCTGTCGCCGCTCCCGAGCCTCGCGTGTCGCTACGCCCGCGACGCACGCCGCGTCGGTCCGTCGTAACGCCCGCGAGCGAGCCGCTCTCCGCTTCGCGCGTCGTGCCGCTACCGGCACGATGTCGTTCGCGCTCATCTCCATCCACCTCCCTCCAGCGCGGCCGGTAAGGCCGTGCGATCCATCAATCGCAAGCGACGAGCGAAACCTTGCGCCTCACCGGCGAGGCGAAGGCGATGCGGGCACCGGCTCCATCCGTGCCGGCTCGCCGCCTTCCGTGGGTGGGGCGGGCTCGGCGAGTGACGACGCCGGCCGCCGCCTGGCCACCTCGCGCTCGAGCGGAGTCGGGGTCGGCGCCACGACGAGCGGCGCTTCGCGATCGCCGGTGACGCCGATCTCCGAATGCTTCCCACGCTCCACGCGCCGGCCCACTGTCCACACCAGCAACGAGAGCAGTAGGAGCGCCACCAGCCACGTCCACAGCTGTGCCCGATCGCGAGGTGGTTGACTGGCGAGGCGCGGAGCCACAGACCCCCGGCTCAGCTCTGCGCGCCGCGCCGGCGTTGGCGGGAGCGCAGTCGGTTGATGACGTCGACGACACCGGCGACCTCGGCGGCGAGGTCCTCCGCGGCACGCCGCTCGGCCCGCGTCTCGACCTCGCCGGCGAGCGTGACGACGCCGTCGGCCACCTCCACCTCGACGTCGGTGGCGTCGATCCACTCGGCGTCCTCGAGCCGCTGCACGACTTCTTCTTCGACGCGTACGTCGGGCCGTTTGTAGCCGCGCGGCCCGATGCCGGCGAAACGGCCTCGCTCGGCCTCGGCGGCGTCGAGGTCGGCGCCGGTCTCCCCTTCCCACCACGGTGTCGCACCGGCGGTGGCGTAGAAGCTGTCGCGGCGATGGCCGAAGCCGCGCACGTCGTAGCCGTAGAGCTCGCCGGGGCCCTTGGCGGCGGAGCTCTCGCGTCCATACGCGAAGCGCCGCCCGCCGTAGGGGTGCATCACGCCGCTGCCGCCGGCGCCGCCGTAGGGCTCGCGCACCGGGTCGTGGAAGTACTGCGCCCACGAGTGGCCGCTTTCGTCCTCGTTCCACCCTTCGCCGACGGTGTCGGCAGAGCGTTGAGCGGCGCGGCCCGCACCGGCCTCGCGCTCCGCCTCGTAGGCGTCGAAGGACTCTTCCTCGATGCCGAGCAGGTCCTCGGTGGGGATGTCGTCGTCGTAGGTAGTGGCCATGCTCGACTCCTTCCGCGTCGCCCTTCCGGATGACTCAGTGCTGTTCGCGTGGCGGTGCCTCGCCCCGCCGCACGCGCAGCTGGTTGTCGATGTCGAGCGCGCCGAGCACGTGGTCGGCGATGTCCTCGGCGCGGTGCTTGGTGCGGCGGTCCGGCACGGTGCCGCGCAGCACCACGTGCGCCTCCTTGACCTCGACCTCGATCTCGCTGGCGTCGATCTCCGGGTGCGCCATCAGCCGGTCGCACAGCTCCTCGCGGATGCGGTCGTCGCTGCGGCGGTAGTTCTTGGGACCGCGGCCGGCGTGCGGGCCGCTCAGCTCAGGACGCTGGCCGCTGCGCCAATAGCGATACTCGCCGGGGATCTGGCCGCCCGCCGAGCTCTGCTGGAAAGTCTGCGTCTGCTGCCGCGCCTCGCGGTACCCCGGGCCTGCGCCGGGACCGCGCCAGCCGCCCTGCTCCTCGCTCCCCCACTGGCCGCGCCCGTAGCCGGGGCGCTCCTCGCTGCGGCCTGGGTTTCTATCCCTTTCGGGCTCGGGCTCCTCTGCTGCGTAGCGGCGCGCTCTACCGCGCACCGCGGGCTCCGTGTCTCGTGCCATGGTTGTCTCCTGTTTGCGCCCGCATGCCCCGAGCTGTACCTCGCGTTGCATCGCGAGGTTCATGTTTCGTGCCGGTGACGGTCGCGCGCTCGCCCTTCGCCGGCCGTTGGAAGTAGTGCCCTGCGGCGATGCGGAGGTCGGCGAGGAACGTGGCGCGCGTCGTGTCCCGCTGCTCGTCGGATGCGCGCAGCAGCGCCGAGGGGTGGTAGGTCGGCATCACCCACGGCGCCCACTCGGTCGCGAACACCTTGCCGTGGTCGCGTACCACCGCCACCTTCGGGCCGAGCACGGCGCGCGTCGCCGTCGCGCCGAGGCAGACGATCATCTCCGGCGCGAGCTTCTCGAGCTCCGCTTCGAGCCAGGGGAAGCAGGCCTGCACCTCGGTAGTGCTCGGCTTCTTGTGGATGCGGCGCTTGCCGCGTTCCTCGAACTTGAAGTGCTTGACCGCGTTGGTGAGCCACAGCTCCTCGCGCGGCAGGCCCACCTCGGCGAGGCAGCGGTCGAGCAGCTTGCCGGCAGGGCCGACGAAGACGTGTCCCTGCAAGTCCTCCTGGTCGCCCGGCTCCTCCCCCACCATCACCAGCCGCGCGTCGCGCTTGCCCTCGCCGAAGACGGCTTGCGTGGCGTGCGCGTAGAGCGGGCAGCCGCGGCAGTCCTGCACCGCGCGGGCGAGCGCCGTCAGCGTCTTGCGCGGCGGGAAAAACTTCTCGGCGGGCGGGAAGCTCGATGGACGGGGTTTCGACGGGGTGGACCTCAATGCGCCGCCTCCTGCGCGGCCGGCACCTGCGGCGCGGTGACTTCCTGCGGCACGCGCCCGGCGGCAGCCACTCCCGTGCGGGTGGGGATCTCGAACAACCGGAAGGCTCGCGCATCCCCCTCCGGTGCGCTGCGGCGCATCAACGGCAGCGACACGTTGAACACCGGCACGCCGGCGTGCGTGCGACCCTCGGCCTGGCCGCGGTGGGCGTGACCGTGGAAGACGACGTCCACCGGGTAGCGCGAGAGCGGCTCTTCGAGGCGGCTGCTACCGAGGTAGGGGAAGATCTCGCGCGGCTCGCCCTCGACGGTGGCGGCGATCGGCGAGTAGTGCATGACCACCACGCGCCGTTCGGTACGCAGGCGGGCGAGCGCCGACTCGAGCTTGATCGCCTCGTTGACCGCTTCCTGCACGAAGGCCTTGATCGCCGGCTCGCCCCAGGCGCCCAGCGAGCCGCGGCCGAAGCCGCCGCAGAAGCCCTTGACGCCGGCGAAGCCGACGCCGCACACCTCGCAGGAGTCGCCGTCGAGCACGATGACGCCGGCGTCGGAGAGGATCTTGCGGACCTCCTGGTCCTTGCCCCCTTCGTAGTCGTGGTTGCCGAGCACGGCCACGATGGGGAGACCTTGCGCCGCACTGAGCTCGCCGACGAGCAGATGCGCCTCTTCCGGCAAGCCGAAGTCGGTCAGGTCACCGCACAGCAGCAGCACGTCAGCAGCCTCGCGCGCCGCCCGCAGAAGGGGCCGAAACGACCCTTCGGACGTCCGCGAGCAATGAAGGTCCGCCACGGCCGCTACTCGCATGCTCGACTACCTAGCAATCGCGGTGCCGCCGCGCTCTCGCGCGAGTGAATTCCTACGAGGCGGTTTGCCGCATTTCGTCCTCGCGCTCGGCGGCGATCGCCTCCGCCGCCAGCTCGCGCCAGCGGCGGCCGTCGAGCGCGAAACCGAGCACCTCGTACTGCAGCGGACCCTCGTGCGGCGGGCGCAGGAAGTCGTAGTGCGGCGCCGGCCGCAGCCGCTCCCACGGCCGCTCGGGAAGCTGCACCATCGTCGCCACCTGGCTGGCGTGACAGGCGAGCATGTCGCGGCGCAGCCGGCGCTCGCGCGGCGAGAGGCGCAGCAGCACCGTCCAGCGGTCGGTGGATGCGGGCAGGAAGCGGTCGGCGACGAGGCGGTCCTCTTCGCGGTGGTAGGAGAGCATCTCCGCCAGCGCCGGCGCCGCGCCTTCCTGACGCTCGAGACGCTCGACGGCGAGCCGCGCCGCCAGCGCCGCCGCGTCGTGATCCGGGTGGCCGCCCTCGTAGCCGTGCGTGATCAGCAGGTGCGGCCGCAACCCGCGCGCGAGCGTGGTGAGGCGGTGCACCAGCTTGCACAGCGAGAGCGCCGCCTCCTGGTCCGGCACGTCGAGCTGCAGCACGCGGTCGACGCCGACGCCGGCGAGCGAGAGCGCCGCCCGCATCTCCTGCCGCCGCCGTTTGGCGTAGCCGCTCGGCGACGCCGGACACCCGGCCGGCACGAAGCGGCGGTCGCGCGGCGCGCCGTCGGTGAGGCAGACCACCCAGGGGTCTTTGAGCCGCGACAGCAGCCCCGCGGCGCCGAGGCTCTCGTCCGCCGGGTGCGCGGTGAGCACCATCACGCGCATGTCGGTGCGGTCCCCGCTCGCCAGCCGCCGCAGCAGCGCGTGCGTCCGCGCCACCCATCCTCGCTCGCCGCTGCTGGAGGCGATCTCGCTCGCCATGGCGCGGGCGTGGGTTGCAAGCCACGAGCCACGTTGCGGTTGCGGCCCGGCGCCGGCCGGCGCGGCACGGCGCTTGCTCCTGCTCGCCCGTCCATGGCGCAGAGCGTGACCGACCGCGCCTCGCCCGCCCTCGGCGAGGAGGAATCCCACGCGTTCTATCGACGCATGATGGAGGCGCTGCGCGCGGCCGATGCGCCGTTCCTCGTCGGCGGCGCCTACGCGCTCGCCCACTACACCGGCATCGAGCGCTTCACCAAGGACTTCGACATCTTTCTCCAACGCGACGACCTCGACCGCGTGGAGGGCGTGCTCGCCGAGGCCGGCTGCGAGATCCAGCGCTTCGCGCCGCACTGGCTGTCGAAGGCGACCCTCGGCGACGACTTCATCGACCTCATCTGGAGCTCGGGCAACGGCGTCGCCGTCGTCGACGAGCTCTGGTTCGAGCACGCGCCGCGCGCGCCGGTGCTCGGCGTCCCTGCGCAGCTCTGCCCCGCCGAGGAGATGATCTGGTCCAAGGCGCTGATCATGGAGCGGGAGCGCTACGACGGCGGCGACGTCGCCCACCTCATTCACGAGCAGGCGCACCGCCTCGACTGGCAGCGGCTGCTCGAGCGCTTCGACCCCAACTGGCGGATGCTGCTCGTGCACCTGGTGCAGTTCGGGTTCGTCTACCCCCAACGCCGCGCCTCGATCCCCGACTGGGTGATGGCGGAGCTGGTGCGCCGGCTACGCGTCGAACAGCGACAGGCGCCGCCCCGCGATGCCGTCTGCCGAGGGACGCTACTGTCGCGCAACCAGTACGCCATCGACGTCGAGCGCTGGGGCTACCGCGACGGCCGCCTGCCCCCCGGCGGCAACATGAGCCAGCGCGAGATCGACATCTGGGAACAGCGGCGCCGCGAGGACCAGGGGGACCGGCCGGTGGCGTAGCGTGCGGGCTGGTCGGGCGGGCGCGTGCGGTGGGCCTCGGTTCTGATAGTTTGATCGGAACTTCCGATCCGAGGACCATCGCGTGTCGACCTGTCCCGCCTGCGGCGCTCAGGCGTCGCCGGAGAGTCGATTCTGCGCCGCCTGCGGCGCGGCGATGAGCGCGTCCGCCACTGCGCCGCTCCCGGAGCCCCAGGGAGACGGCGTCACCGCGTTCCCGCCCACCGAGGCGGCGCCGCGCGTGCCTCTCCACTCCCGGCCGCCGGCGCACTCCCGGCCGCACGGTCACTCGCGGTCGCCGCACACGCCGCCGCCGCTCTCCCGGCCGCCGTCGTCGGGCAGCCTCGGGGGCGGCCGCTTCGCGCCCGGCGAGATGTTGGGAGGCCGCTATCGCATCGTCGAGCTGCTCGGGCACGGCGGCATGGGAGACGTCTACCGCGCCGAGGACCTGCTGCTCGGGCAGCGCGTGGCGCTCAAGTTCCTGCCCCCCACGTTCGACCGCGACGCCGAGCGCATGGAGCGCCTGCTCTCCGAGGTGCGGCTGGCACGGCAGGTGTCACACCCCAACGTCTGCCGCGTCTACGACGTCGGCGAGGCCGACGGCCACCGCTTCTTCTCGATGGAGCTGGTGGAGGGCGACGACCTCGCCACCCTGCTGCGCCAGGTCGGCCGCATCCCCGCCGAGAAGGGGATCGAGATCGCGCGCCAGCTGTGCGCCGGGTTGGCGGCTGCGCACGACCGCGGCGTGCTGCACCGCGACCTCAAGC
The DNA here is from genome assembly GCA_035607145.1 of Thermoanaerobaculia bacterium. GTDB lineage: Bacteria > Acidobacteriota > Thermoanaerobaculia > Multivoradales > JAIOJS01 > DASYQD01. The sequence goes on along the minus strand of DATNCU010000364.1, from coordinate 1,007 downwards.
CGGCCAACGTCCTCGTCGACCGCAGCGGCAAGGTGCACGTCGCCGACTTCGGCTTGGCGCTCGCGGAGACGGTGGAGGGAGGCGGCGCGCTCTCGGGGTCGCTCGGCTACATGGCGCCCGAGCAGCTGGCCGGCCGCGAGGCGACGCGGAAGAGCGACCTCTTCGCGCTCGGCGTCGTGCTCTACGAGCTGTTCACCGGCCGGCGCGCCCACCGCGCGCACACGCTCGAGGAGCTGCGGCAGCGAATGGCCAAGGAGCCGCCGCCGCGGCCTTGCGAGGTGGTCCCCGATCTCGACCCCACGATCGAGCGCGTCATCCTGCGCTGCCTCGCGCACGAGCCGGCCGAGCGGCCGTCATCGGCGCTGGCGGTGGCGGCGGCGCTGCCGGGTGGCGACCCGCTGGCGGCCGCGCTGGCTGCCGGCGAAACGCCGTCGCCGGAGATGGTGGCGGCGGCGGGCGGGGAAGGCGGACTGGCGGCGGGGAACGCCGCGTTCCTCGTTGCGGGCGCGGCGTTGCTGCTGACGCTCTGCGCGTGGGCGGCGGCGCAGTCGAGCGTCGTGCACTTCCTGCCGGTGGACAAGCCGCCCGCCGTCCTCGAGGAGCGGGCGCGCGAGATCCTCGCCTCCCTCGGCCATCACGAGCCGGCGCGGGTGACGGCGGCGCGCTGGGAGTTCGACCGCGCGCCGCTCGACTTCCTCGCCAAGCGCTCCAAGGGAGCCGGCCGGTGGGCGCCGCTCGCCGGTGGGCGCCTGCCGGTGCAGTGGCGGGTCTACCGCCAGGCGCCGCGCGACTTCCGGCCGCAGTCGGGCTTCTCAGTGGTCAAGAGCTACGAGCCCAGTCCCTCCATCCCCGGCGAGGCGCAGGTCGAGGTCGACACGCGAGGCCGGCTGCTGGGACTGGCGATCGTGGCGCCCGAGCACGACTCGGCGGCCGCGACCGGTGACGAGCCGCGATGGGAGGCGCTGTTCGCCGCCGCCGGTCTCGACGGCGCCGCTTTCCACGCCGTG
>DATNCU010000358.1:0-4384 GCA_035607145.1 Thermoanaerobaculia bacterium | reverse complement strand
CGGGCGGCGGCAAGCGCGGAGATCTCACCGCCGACGACGACCGGGGCGGACAGGACGTTCTGCTGCCGGAGGTGGCGCAGCAACTCTTCGAAGTCGACCAGCAAACGAGTGACGCCGGCCTGCACCCGCTCGAGCAGGATCTGGCTGCGGCTGATGTCGATGAAGCGGCGCAGGTCCTTAAAGTAGCTGTCGAGGCGCTGTTGGAGGCGCTGGTCGTCGACCTGGCGGCCCTCGGACAATGCCTGGCGAAACTTGTCGAGCTCCGCGGCCGTGGAGGTGATGCGGGGGTAGACCTTCGTCAACCCCTCGCTGAGCTCGGCCCGGGAGATCGCGCAGCTGTTGTACCCGGCCGCCAGCCCCTTGATGTACTCGTTCCACAGTTGCGTGGCCGTCGCGATCTGGTGGATGCTGGTGGGACCGACGGTGAGGTGGCCGCGCAGGATGTCGATGCTCGAGATCGTGGCGCTGAGGCTGTCGCCGCTGTACTGGAGGGAGAGCGTGCCGACATCGAGCTCGAGACGCTGGCTGCCGTCGGGGCAGCGGATGGTCTTGGCGGCGCCGGCTGGGCGGGAAGCGGCGGCCAGCAGGCAGAGCACCGCCACGATCAGCGGGAATGACGTTGCGCGGGATTTCGCGAGAGCCGTCTCGTCAGGCAGCCACGGGCTCATGGTTCGGCTCCTGGCTGGTTAGACGGACACGCCCACCGGAATTCCCTCTGCGAGCGCGCAGCGATTTCCACGGCTCGCACGAGAGAAATCGCATGCAAGCAGCTCCCGCAAGATCGGGCGACGACGTTCGGACGGCGCGACCTACGGCGGCGGGCTTCTGCTCCACGGTGTCCGCCGTCTTGAGCGTCGAGGCTTGGGCGAGGCAGACCGGAGGTGCCGAGGTCTGCAATGTGGCGAGGCGCGGCGGAAGGCGTCAACTTCAGGAGCCGATGGCCGCGGCGGCCAGGCGTCGCCAGCGCCGCCGGCCGTTCTCGCTCCGCGGCCGGCTCTTGCCGGCGAGCACGACGCTGAGTAGCGAGCCCGCCAGCGTCAGCGCGACGCCGCAGAGCACCGCACCTCCCCCACCGATGCTGAGCTTGGCAGCGGCGATGAGCAACGCTCCCGCTCCGGCGAGCCAGAAGGGGCTCATCCCTCCCGTCGCGCGGCCGCGCATCCACATGCTGCCGAGATTGACGAGCATCGCCGCGGCGAGCAGCGGTTGGAGCCAGGGCGAGTACGGAATGCTCCCCAGCCCGGCGACGCCGAAGGCGCTCAAGTACGCCGCCCAGCAGATGGGGCACTTGGGGAAGAGCGCCACGCCGAGGGCGGCCAGGGTGCCCACCCACGGCGCGAACGCGCGGCGAGGCACTGGTGTGGGCGCCGCTTCGCTCTCTTCGTTCGGCTGTGTCTCGTCGAGCACCTGGACGGCGCGCTCCACCAGCTCGCCCTCGTTCCAGTGGAGGCGCTCGAACGTGGCCGCAACGCGTCCTTCGCGGTCGAGCACGAACGCCTCGACGCGGTGCCGATTGACCAGGGACTCGACGAAGTTGACGCCGAGACCGAAGTAATGGCGCAGGCCATCGAGCCCTTCCGTCGCCCGCAGCAAGCGGTGGCGCTCGTCCATGCGCAACGCGCGGTCGCGGCCGTAGCCGCGCAGGCGGCTGGGCAGATCGAAAGCGGGGTCGTAGGTGATGGCGGCGGTGTGGATGCGCTCGTCGAGCCCGCGCTCGGCCAGCAGCTGCTGTACGCGGGCGAGCTTGCTGACGGTGAGCGAGCACTTGAGCGGGTTGTCGCAGCGCGTGTAGAAGAAGACGACGATCGAGGGGTGGCCGCGGAACACCTCGTCGAACGTGGCGGCCGCGCCGTCCTGGTCCTCGAACGGCGTGTGGCCGATCTCGGCATCTCGCCGACGCGTGCCCGTCAGCCGCCACTTTGAGCCCAAGCTCGCGGGCAGCTCACAACAGCTGGCGCGCGAGCTCTCGACCTGCCCCGCTGCAAACCCATGCTGCCCTTCGACGCCGATCGCCGCCACCGTCGCGTCGATCTCGGTCTTGAGCTTGGCGAAACCGCCACGCGTCTCGCGCAGCGCCTCGACCTCGGGCAGCGCCGCGCGGCCGAGCGGACCGAGCCACACCAGCGTCGCCAAGAGCTCGCGCAACGGCGTCGTGCCGATGCCGGGCAGCGCATACTCTCCGTAGCCGTCGAAGCACACCGGCTCGTCGCGGTAGCGAAGATTCGCCACGGAGCGCGCGAGGTACGGCGCGAAGGCGGCGCTCGGCTCGCGGTAGGTGCGGAGCGCCCGCGCCGCGGCCGCCACCAAGTAGGGATCGATGCCGGTGTCGAGCTCCTCCAGCACGAACACCAGCTCGCGATCCGAGACGCCGATGTCGCCGAGCGCGACCAGCACCCAGCCCCGAAGGCGCACGATCGCCGCCCCGCCGCGGTCCCCGTAGACGGGATGCTCCTCGTGCAGCAGCTCCACCAATCCGTCGCGGTCCCCCGCGGCCGCGAGCTCGTCGATCTGCGCCGCGACCTCCTCCTCGGACCACGCGCCATCCGGACGATCGGGGACCGCGTCCTGCACCGCGACGAACCCCGCTAGCGGACGTAGCGGTCGAGGAACTTGCGCGCGCTCTGCTTGACCTTCGCCGCCCCCTCGCCCTTGAGCGCGTCGACGCGCGCCAGCAGCGGCTGGTCATCGGCGAGCTTCTCCTCGTCGCCGAACTGAGTGAGCGCCGTCAGGCTGGTGGACTGGATCTCGGCGAACTCGCCGGCGTCGAGCAGGATGTCGCGCGCCCGCGCCTGCATGCGGTCGGGCTTGAGTGCGTGCAGGCCCGCCGCCGCGATTTGGCGGTTCTCGCGGTCCTCGCTCTTGTCGAGCAGCACCTTCTCCAGCATCGGCGCGGAGTTGGCGTCGGCGGAGAGCAGCCGCAGCGCCTCGCGCTTGGCCTCCGGGTTGGGCGGCGCCGCGAGCACCTCGCGCGCCGCCTTGTAGGCGTCGGCGTGCGCGTCGTAGGCGAGCAGCTGCAGTGCCTTCTCGGGCGGTACCAGCGCCATCTCCGGCTTGCGCAGCCCCTCGAGCAGCTTCTTCTGCGCAAAGCCGTCCTTGTCGCTCGCCAGGGTGCCGAGCGCGCGCTGGCGCAGCTCGGCGTTGGGGTCCGTCGCGACTTCGCGCAGGGCGGCGACGTAGTCGCCGCGGCAGGGCTCGAAGCTGGCGACCGCGAAGGCCGCCGCCTGGAGCGCGTGCAGGGCGGCGAGGCGCACCTGGATGGGCTCGGCTTGGTCGCGGAGCACGCCGAGCAGCTTCTGCAGGTTCTCGTCGCTCTCGCACACCGTGGACGACGCCTGCGCCATGGCGGCGACGCGCTCCTCCGCCGACCGCTTGGGGCTGGCCGCCACCGCCATCGCGCCGCGTGGCGAACGCGGCGCCGCTGCTTTGGCGGCTGGCGCCGCTGCCCGCTTCGCCGCGCGCTTCGACTTGCCCTTCGACGCCTTACGGGCCGGACGCTTGGCGGCCTTGCGCTTCTTCGTCGTCATGCTGCTGCCTCCTCGCCTCCGCCGGTTCAGAAGGGGACGTCGTCGTAGTCGAAGCCCTGCCGCGAGGCCGCGGCGACGGTGCCGTGGTAGTCCAGGGTATCGCGCACGCGCGGCTGCGGGCCGGGTGCCGCGACGGCCGGCGAGCTCGCGAGCGCGCCGCCGGGCGCCGTGGCCGGGCGGGTGCCGCCGGTGACCCCGTTCCAGGGCCACATGGTGTCGTCGAGCCGCTGGCCCGGCCGGGTGTTGGAGTTGTCGTAGGAGGACGCCAGCGCCGGGTCGAAGCGTCCGCGCTGCTGCTGCCACTTCGCCCACAGGCGGTCGACGTTGCAGTGCAGCAGGAAGAACAGCGGGTCGTGAGGCGCCGTGGCCGGGTTGCGGATGAAGCCGCCGAAGCTCGTATGGGCCCAGCCGTGCGGGTTGTCTTCCATCAGCCGCCGGAAGTTGGGGTAGGTGCTGCTCAGCGCGATCGTCTGCGCCTCGGTGAGCAGGTCGGGAGGCGGCGTGGAGGTGCTGAACAACGGGCGCCGGTTGACGCCGGGTATCGTGCTGGCGCGCCAGAACTGCAACGGGTTGGTGCTGCTGAAGCGCACCGTGCCGGTGCTGTTCGCGACGCCGAGGAAGTCGAGCGTGAAGAGGCTCGGCGCCGCCTGGTCGAAGCGCCAGTACGGCAGGGCGACGCTGGGATCGATCGCCTGCAGCTCGCGCTCGAGGTCGAGCAGGTAGGCGCGGTGCCAAGGCAGGAAGCCGGGGATGCCGTGCGACTGCGCGAGCACGTTGGTGGCGGAGTTGTGCATGTCGCGGAAGTCGACGAAGCGGCCGAGCCCCTGGTTGTTGAGCCGCGCGAGCGCCGAGATGAAGCG
>DATNCU010000354.1:0-2511 GCA_035607145.1 Thermoanaerobaculia bacterium | reverse complement strand
CACGCCTTCGTCGAGTTCGCGCGGCGGCGCGGCGATTTCGCCATCGTCGCGGTCGGCTGCCTGCTCGCGCTCGATTCGAAACAGGCGATCCGACGCGCGGCCATCAGCATGGTCGGCATCGCCTACGCACCGGTACGCCTTGCTTTTGCCGAAAAGCTTTTAACGGGGACAAAAGCCGGCGAAGACGCGATCGAAGCGGCTGCGGCCGAGGCGCGAAAGATCGAGGCCAAGTCCGACCTCTTCGCGAGCGGCGCCTACCGCCAGCGCCTCGCCGGCGTGCTGACCGCACGCGCTGTGAAGACCGCCTATCAGCGAGCCCTTGAGGAAAACGCGGCAAGATGACCGACAAGCGAACCATCACGCTGACCGTCAACGGCCAGCGCCATACGCGCGAGGTGGAGACGCGCCTGCATCTCGCCGACTTCCTGCGCCGCGAGCTGCGGCTCACCGGAACGCATCTCGGCTGCGAGCACGGGGTGTGCGGCGCATGTACCGTGCTGCTCGACGGCGAGGCGGTGCGCTCCTGCATCATGTTCGCGGTGCAGGCCGACGCTTGCAATGTGATTACGACGGAGGGGCTCGCGGCACCCGACGGCACGTTCAGCGTGCTGCAGCAGGCGTTCTGGGAAAAGCACGGCCTGCAGTGCGGGTTCTGCACGCCGGGCATGCTGACCACATTGACCGCCTTCCTGCGCGAGACGCCCGACCCGACCGAAGAGCAGGTGCGCGATGCGATCTCCGGCAACCTCTGCCGCTGCACCGGCTACGCCACCATCGTCGAGGCGGCGCTGAGCGCCGCGCGGCGCCTGCGCGGGGAGGGCTGACATGGGCTCGAGGAACATCGGCTCGTCGGTCAAGCGCATCGAGGACCCGGCGATCCTGCGCGGCCGCGGCCGCTTCGTCGACGACATCGCGCTGCCCGGGATGCTGGAAGTCGCCTTCGTGCGCTCGAGCGAGGCGCATGCGCGCATCCGCGGCATCGACACCGCCGCGGCGGCAGGTTTGCCCGGCGTGGTGGCCGTTCTCACTTCGAAAGATCTCGGCTCGAGCCGCATGGTGCAGGCGAACCCCCATCCGCTCCTCAAGCAGAACATCACCCAGTACCCGCTCGCCCGGGACGAGGTCTGTTATGTGGGCGAGACCATCGCCATGGTGGTCGCGGAGAACCGCTACCTCGCCGAGGACGCGGCGCAGCTCGTCGCGGTGGACTACGAGCCGCTGCCCGCCGTGATCGACGTGCTGGACGCGGCCAAGCCCGGCGCGCCGCGCGCGCACCTCGACTCGCCCGACAACCTGGTGGCGCGCATCCCGTGGAAGTTCGGCGACCCCGACGCGGCCTTCGCGGGCGCGGACCACGTCTTCCGCAGCCGCTACACCCAGCACCGCGGCGGGTGCCATTCGATCGAGTGCCGCGGCGTCGTGGCGATGCACGACGAGTTCTCCGACCAGCTCACCCTCTACAGCTCGACCCAGTCGCAGTACCTCGTGCAGCGCTTCCTCGCCGCCTACACCGGCCGGCCCGAGGCGAAGATCCGCGTCGTCGCGCCCGACGTCGGCGGCGGCTTCGGCCCGAAGTGCGCGCACTACCCGGAGGAGCTCGCGCTGGCGCTCGCCGCGCCGAAGCTCGGCCGGCCGCTGAAATGGATCGAGGACCGGCGCGAGCACTTCATCGCCACCACGCAGACGCGCGACCAGGTGTGGGACGTCGAGGTGGCGGCGACGCGCGAGGGCAAGGTGCTCGCCCTGCGCGGCCGCGGCGTGCACGACCACGGCGCCTACGTGCCCTACGGCCTCCTCCTGCCGCTCGGCTCGGTGGTCAACTATCCCGGGCCCTACGAGATCAAGTCGATGGACATGGCCATCGACGTCGTCTTCACCAACGCCGTGCCGACCTCGCCCATCCGCGGCGCCGGGCGGCCGTTCGCCAACTTCATCCTCGAGCGCAGCATGGACTGCGTCGCGCGCAACCTGAAGCTCGACCGCGCCGAGGTGCGCCGGCGCAACTTCATCCGCAGCGAGCAGATGCCGTACTCGACCGGCGGCAAGCTCCCCAACGGCAACCCGGTGATGTTCGACAGCGGCGACTACCAGGCCTGCCTCGACATGGCGCTCCAGGCCTCCGGCTATGCCGGCTTCGGCGAGCGCCGCGCCGAGGCCCGCACGCGCGGGCGCCTTCTCGGCATCGGCATCTCGAGCTACAACGAGGACACCGGCATCGCCCCGCACGAAGGCGCGCACGTGCGCGTCTTCTCCTCCGGCAAGATCGTCGTCACCACCGGCGCCGGCGCGATCGGCCAGGGCATGAAGACCGTGCTCGCCCAGATCGTCGCCGACGAGCTCGGCGCGAACCCCGCGGACGTCCAGGTCGAAGCCGGCGACACCGCCGCCTTCCCCATGGGCATGTCGACCGCCGGCAGCCGCAACACCGTCACCGCCGGCTCCGCCGCCCACCTCGCCGCCCGGCAGGTGCGCGACAAGGCGCTGCGCTTCGCCGCCGAGGCGATGGAAGCG
>DATNCU010000344.1:0-4984 GCA_035607145.1 Thermoanaerobaculia bacterium | reverse complement strand
AGTTGCTCGCGCTCGTAGCCCGCGACAAGAAGGCGCGCGAGTCGGGGCACCCGGATGGTTTCCCGAGCATCGGTTGGGTGCTGCCGCAGGACGTCGGCCGCGGCCGCTGGAACGTCAAGGTGCCGGCCGACGAGGTCGCCGCCGAGCTCGGCGCCTTCCTCGCTTCGCCCGACGCTTGACGCGCGCGCCGGTCAGCGGCGGTCGACGAACCGTCAGTCGCCGCGCAGCACCGCCTGCGGCTCGAGCGCCGCGGCGCGCCACGCGGGGACGAGGGTCGCGGCGAGGGCGATGGTGAGCAGCACCAGCGGCACGGCGACAAAGGTGAGCGGGTCGGTGGCCGCGACGCCGAAGAGCAGGCCGGCGAGTGCGCGGGACAGCAGTCCCGCCCCCAGCAGGCCCGCAACCACGCCGAGCCCGACCAGCGTCATGCCCTGACGCACCACCAGCGCGACGATCGTCCGGCGCGCGCCGCCGAGGGCCATGCGCAGGGCGATCTCGCGGCGGCTCTTGCCGACGACGTAGGCGATGACGCCGTAGACGCCAATGGCCGCGAGCAGGAGCGCCGCCGCGGCGAAGGCGGCGAGCAGCGCCGTTCCCAGCCGCTGCAGCGCCGTCTGGCTGGCGAGCACCTCGGGAAGGGTGGCGACCTGGTAGATCGCCAGGTTGGGATCGACCTTGGCAAAGGCGGCGCGCGCCAGCGGCGCCACCGTGTCTGGGTCGCCCGCGACCCGCAGCGCCACCGCCATGTCGTCGTCCGTGAACTGGGCGTAGTGGAGATAGACGTCGGGCTCGCTCGCCGCCGCGCCGAGGTCGGTCGTCAGGTCGCGGAAGCGGACGTCGCCGGCGATGCCCACCACTTGCACCGGCGGCCTTTCAGTGTCGTCCACACGGAAGCGCTGGCCGATCGCCCGCTCCTCGCCCCAGAAGCGCCGCGCCATCGAGCGGCTGATCACCGCCACGGGCGCTCCGTCTTCGCGGTCCCCCGCGCCGAGCGCCCGGCCGCGCAGGATCGGCACGCCGAGCGACGCGAAGTAACCCGGCATCACGCGGTGGCGGTAGAAGCGGACTCCGTCCGGTGTCGAGCCGTCGGCGAGGAAGAGGAAGCCGGCACTTTGCGAGCCGCGCAGCGGCAGGTCGGAGCCCATCGCCACCGACTCGACGCCCGGCAACGCGGCGAGCGCGTCGACGAGGCGCGCCGCGGTCGGCGCGCGAAGCTCGCGCTCGTAGGCGCCGGTGGGCAGCTTGAAGCTGAAGGCCAGCTGTCGGTCCGGTGCGAAACCGGGCGCGACCTGCGTCAGCCGCACCAGCGTGCGCCCGAGCAGGCCGGCCGAGATCAGCAGCACCAGCGATAGGGCTACCTCGGCCATCACCAACAGCTGCTGCGGCCGCGGGCGGGCCAGGTCACCCAGACCGCCGGCGGCGGACGGCGCGCCGCGACGCAGCTTGCCCGAGAGGTCGGCGCGCACGCCGCGCAGGGCGGGGAGGGCGCCGAGCCCGGCCGCGACGAGCGTGGCGGCGAGAGCGAAGAAGAGCGCCCGCGCATCCACCGTGGGATGGACGTAGCCGGGCAGCACGTCGGCCGGCAGCGCGGCGAGCAGCAGCGCGAGGAAGCCGCGCGCGGCAATCGCTCCCACCGCACCGCCGAGCAGCGCCAGCAATGCTGCCTCGGCGAGCTGGTGGCGCAGCACGCGAGCGGAGCCGGCGCCGAGGGCGCGGTAGATCGCCACTTCGCGCTCGCGGCCGGTGGCGCGCACCAGCTGCAACGCGGTGACGTTGGCGCAGGCCACCAGCAGCAACAGCAGGGCGCCGCCGAAGACGGCCCGCAAGAGCCGCTCGCTGTCGCCGAGGGTCGCCTCGCGCAGCGGCTGCACGACGGCCCAGCGGTCGCGGTTGCTCTCGGGGTATTCGGCCTGGAGCTGGCGCGCCACGCGATCCATGTCCGCCTGCACCGTGGCGAGATCGACGTCCGCGCGCAGGCGGCCGATTGCCGCAAGCGAGCGGTTGGAGCGGTCGGCGAGCACGCTCGGAGGCAGCACCGTCGTCGCCATCGCCGCCGGCAACCAGAGCTGGGCGTCGAAGGCGACGCCGTGGAAGCCCTCGGGCATGACGCCGACGACCTGGAAGCGCCGCCGGTTGAGCATCAGCTCGCGCCCGACCACCTGCGGATCGCCGCCGAAGCGGCTCTGCCAGAGGTCGTGCGAGATGACGGCCACGGCGTCGCGGTCCAGCACCTCGTCCTCGCTGCGCAGGAAGGTGCGACCGCGCTCCGGCCGCACGCCCAGCAGGTCGAAGTAATTCGCCGAGACGATCTCGGTCGGCAGCTGCTCCGCTTCGTCGCTCCACGCCGCCGCCACGCCGCCGGTGCGGTCGTAGAGCGAGAGCGCGTCGAAGGCGCGCGTCCGTGCGATCCAGTCGCCCACCTCGAGGAAGGAGGCGGCGCGGATGTCACGCTGCGGGGTTGCGGCGCCGGAGACGAAAGCGATCTGCCGCGGCGTACGGAAGGGCAGCGCGCGCAACAGCGCCGCGTCGACGACGGTGAAGATCGCGGTGCTCGCGCCGACGCCGAGGGCGAGCGTCAGCACCGCCGCGATGGTGAAGCCCGGCGAGCGCCCGAGCGCCCGACGTGCCATCCGCAGATCTCTCGCCAAATCGTGCATCGTGAACCCCCGTTGGCGACCGCCGCTGGAGCAAGTGGAGTGCCACGAGCGAAATGCAGGCGGTGCCGAGGGCGTCACGCGCTGGCGGGCGGCGGCGCGGTGTCCGTTAGCGGCATCGCCGTTCCGCGGGCGGACAGCGCGCCGGCGGCCACGCTATACTCCACGCCTCCTCTCGCCCACAGTTACGCCGGTGAGCAAGATCGGCCACTTCATCAGTCGCATTCCGCTCCGGCATCTCATCTTCCTTCTGCTGCTCGGCTCGGGTCTCATCCCGCTGGTGGCGGCGAGCGTCTTCCTCACCCGCCGCAACATCGACCTCTTCGAGACCCAGGAGCAGACGTTCCTCACCCGCTCGGCGGAGTCACTGTCGGAGGAGATCGGCACCGCGCTCGCGACGCTCGAGCGCGAGGTGCGGCAGGTGGGCGAAGGATTCCTCGCGCTGCCGGGGCCGGAGTCGCCGCTCGAGCGGCTGCGGCTGCCCGGCGTCGACCGCTACTTCGGCAACTTCATCCTCGACAACGAGGGGCGTCTGTTGCTGCTGCAGATGCTCGACCTCGAGGGCTCCGGCCCGTCGCTCGGCGCCGGCGAGCCTGACGCGCAGGTGCAGCGGGCGTTGCGCGAGACCTTCGCGGCGGCCCGCAAGTCGTCGGCGACCGCGTACCGCTTCGTGCGCCGCGCCAGCGACAACGAGCCGCTGGCGGTGGCTGCCGTGCCGGTCTTCGTCCCCGAAGCGCCGGGCGAAGCGAAGCCGACGCAGCCGGCGCTCATCCTGCAGGCGGTGTCGCGCCTCGACGTCCTCGGGCGCGTCGGCAGCCGCGAGGCGCAGGGCAACGTCGCCGTCTTCCTCATCGACTCCGACGGCCGCGTGCTGTGGGAGCGCGGCGCCGACGACGAGACGGCGCTCGCCCTCGCCTCCTCGCGGCTGGTCGACGACTTCCGCCGCCGGCCCGAGGTCTTCACCTCCGAGTACACCATCTTCACGCACGGCAAGAAGGTGCGCATGCTGGGGCGCGTCTCGCCGGTGGAGCAGACCGGCTGGGGGATCGTGGTGCAGAAGCCGCTGTCGGCGGCCTACGTCGCGGTGCAGCAGCTGCTCTACACGACGATGATCGCCTCGCTGTTGCTGGTGGCGCTCTCCGGCATCTTCGCCGGCTTCGCCGCCAGCCGCTTCAGCGCGCCGTTCACGCGTCTCGCCGCCACCACCCACGCCATCGCCGCCGGGCAGTTCGGCGACCGCGTCGAGGTGAGCGGCCCCGGCCGCGAGGTGGCCGAGCTCGCCGAAGACTTCAACCGCATGAGCGGCCACGTGCAGTCCTACGTCGAGCAGCTGCAGGCGGCGGCGCAGGCCAACCGCGATCTGTTCATCGGCTCGATCCGCGCCTTTGCCGCCGCCGTCGACGCCAAGGATCCCTACACCCGCGGCCACTCCGAGCGCGTCGCCGCCTTCAGCCGCACCATCGCCAAGACCCTCGGCCAGTCGGAAGAGTTCCAGTACCGCATCTGGATCGCCGGCGTGCTGCACGACGTCGGCAAGATCGGCGTCGAGGACCGCATCCTCAAGAAGGGCGGCGTGCTCACCGCCGAGGAGTACGAGCTGATGAAGCTCCATCCGGTCATCGGCGAGGAGATCCTGCGGCCGCTCGACGCGCTGCGCGAGATGCTGCCCGCCATCCGCTGGCACCACGAGGCCTGGAACGGCCGCGGCTACCCCGACGGCCTCAAGGGCGAGCAGATCCCGCTCATCGCCCGCATCGTCGCCGTCGCCGACACCTTCGACGCCATCACCACCAACCGCCCCTACCAGAAGGCCTACGGCTACAGCTACGCGGTGGAGACCATCACCAAGCTCACCGGCGCCCGCTTCGACGCCAAGGTGGTGACCGCCTTCCTGCGCGCCTTCCAGCAGGGGGCGATCAAGGTGGAGCCGCGCGAGGACGCGCCCGCCGAGGTGCTGACGGTGGGCGCGTAGTCCGCGCGCGAGAGCGCGCATCGGCGCCCACCAGCCTGTTAGGCTCCGCGCCGCGATGGCGTTCGAGTACATCCTCGCCAACCTGCTCGCCGAGACGCACGCCGCCGGCGTGCTCTTCCTCGACGGCAGCGGCGAGACCGTCGACGTCGTCTGCTCCGACTTCACGCCCTACGAGATGCGCGTGCTCGGCGCCTACCTCGGCATCTATCTGAAGCAGGTCGGCAACGCGCTCGGCGAGTGGCGGATGGGCAATCCGCGGCTCATCCACGTCGAGAAGGACCGCCTCCACATCTACGCGCTGCCGCTGCCCGAGGGCTACTACCTGGTGCTGGTGCAGCGGCGCCCGGCGCTCGTCGGC
>DATNCU010000341.1:0-4938 GCA_035607145.1 Thermoanaerobaculia bacterium | reverse complement strand
GTGGAGACCACCATGCCGCAGGCCAGCTTCAAGCTCGGGCTCGAGGAGTACGAGCTGTTCCCGGACGACGGGCAGCGGCACGAGCTCATCGACGGGGAGCACATCGTGACGCCGGCGCCCACCGCCAGGCACCAGCTGGTTCTCCTGCGGCTTGGCGCAGCCCTTCTCAGGTTCGTCGAGGCCCACCGGGGCGGCATCGTGTTGCCCGCACCGACGGACGTCATCCTCTCGCCGCATGACGTCGTGCAGCCCGACGTGCTGTTCGTCTCGGCGGAGCGGTCCAGCATCGTGCGCAATCGCATCGAGGGCTCACCGGACTTGGCGGTCGAGGTCTTGTCTCCCAGCAGCCGGCGAACGGACGAGGTCCTCAAGCGCCACGCTTACGAGCAGTGGGGCGTCAGAGAGCTGTGGATCGTCGACACCGATGTCGAGCGCGTGCGCGTGTATCGGCTGGAAGGCGAGCGCCGCTTCGGTCGCGCCTGTGAGCTGTCAGCCGAGCACGGCGAGGCTTTGACGACGCCGCTGCTGCCTGGCTTCTCGATAGAGCTCGCCGAGCTGTTCGCCGACCCGCTACGCGACCGCGGCTAGCCGGTCACCCTCAGCACGCAGCGCACGCGCCCTTCCGACTCCTCCATCGTCACCACTTCGTGCCCCTCCTTGGCGCACCAAGCGGCGAGGTCGAGGCGCATCAGCGGGTCGTTGCCGACGACCTCCAGTAGGGCGCCGGGCCGCAGGCGGCGCACGCGTCGCGCGGTGCGCAGCACGGGCACCGGGCAGAGGGTGCCGGTGACGTCGAGGCGTTCCGGTTCCGTCGGCGCGGACATGGCGCGGCCACACTCTACGCGCCCTCGGCGAGCCCGCCCGAAGGCCCCTGACCGCGCGGGACGCGGATCGCGGTAGCCTGCGCCTCACGGTCACCACAATCTGGAGGGCTTGCCATGAAGAGGGTCGCCGTTGCCGCGCTGTTGGGAGGGCTCGCGATGTTCGTCTGGGGCGCCATCTCGCACATGTTGACGCCGCTCGGGGAAGCTGGGTTCAAGTCGATGCCTCCAGCGGGCGAACAGGCCGTGACCGGCGCGCTCAGCGGGGGCGTGCCCGACGAGGGGATGTACATCTTCCCCGGCATGGACGACCGCGCGCGCAACACCAAAGAGGGGCGCGACGAGTGGATGCGCCGGTACGCTGCCGGGCCGACCGGGCTGCTCGTCTACCACCCGCACGGCGGGCCGACGATGAACGCGCAGCTGCTCGGCACCGAGCTGCTGACCAACATCCTTGCCGTCGCCGTCGCCGCCTGGGCCGCCGCGCACGGCCGCACCTTCGGGCGGCGGCTGGCGCTGGTGACCGCGTTCGGGCTCGTCTCGTGGCTGTCGATCGAGGCGAGCTATTGGAACTGGTACGGCTTCCCCACCGAGTACGCGCTGGCGCAGCTGGTCGATCAGGTCGCCGGGTTCTTCTTCGCCGGACTGGTGGTGGCGAAGATCGTGAGGCCGGAGCCGGCGGCGGCGTAAGCGGCGCGCCGGCGGCGACGGTCGACAAGAGCGAGAGCGGCGGCGGCGATCGCGCCTGCCGCCGCGAGCCCCAGCCCCCACGTCCACCCCGCCGGCCGGTAGTCGAGGACGACGCGGTGCCGTCCCGGCGGCACCGCGAAGCCGACGAATGCGCCGTTGGTGCGCAGCGGCTCGACCGGTCGCTCATCGATCGCGATGCGCCAGCCGCGAACGGAGGTGACGCTCGACACCACGATGCCGCCCGTGGGCGTGGTGACGTCGACGGTAAAGCCGTTGGTCTCGACGCGGCGCACGCTCACCTGGCCGCGTTGTGGCGCGGAGTCCTGTGGGGCTCGCGCGGGGCCTGTGGCGTTTGCGAGATCGAGATCGCTTCGCCGCGCTCGCGATGACGATCGGACGCCATCGCGAGGAGCGGAGCTGTCTGCCTCCAGATAGCCCGTCTCGCGGAAGTCGCGATTCGCCGCGGCGCGCGCGATCGCCTGCCGCTGTCCGTCCACCCTCTCGACCCGCGCCGGCATGGTGAAGAGCGGCATCGCCGCGGGGTTCTCCCACACGCGGCCGCCGGTGTCGCTCCACGCCCGCTTCCACGGCAGCGGCAGCAGCCCACCCGGCCGCACCAGCATGTAGCGCACGCCGAGGTAGTCCAGCATCGACCGCGCCGGTGCCTCCCGGTTGCGCTTGCCGACGGCGATGCGCGCCGGATCGAGCACCGCCACGAGGCCGTTGCCCGAGCCGAGCGCCGGCCCGATCATCGCCCGCACGGCCCACGGGTGCATGGGGTCGTAGAAGCGCGGGTCGGCGAGACCGTAGAGCGCCCCGAGGTTGGGCAGCAGCTCGCCCGACATGCCGGTGACGCGGAAGGCGAGCCGGTCCGGCTTCGCCAGCAACGGTCGCAGCACCGGCGGCGGCGTGAGGTCGAGCGCCGGCGACACCAGCGGGTTGTAGCGCACGCCGAGCAGCGCGAGGTCGAGCGCGGTGGCCGCGACTGCGATCCATGGGGACCAGCGTCGCAGCGGCGGCAGCAACAGCGCGGCAAGGCAGGCGCCGGCGCCCACGAGCGTGACGACCCACCATCCGCGTTGCCACGGCATCGCAGGCGGACGCACGGCCAGCAGCGCGAGCGAGATCGCCCCGATGCAGCCCGCTGTGACCCAACGCCCGAGCCGCCGCGCCATCAGCTCTTCGAGGGCCGTGCCGGCCGCGAGTGACATCGCGACAACGACGAGCAGCCGCAGTCGCGCGCCGGGCACCATCGCGAGACCGGGCACCGCGTGGAACAGACCGATCAACGGCGCCACGCCGAACGCCGCTCCGCCGGCGAGGACGGCGCCGAGCAGCAGCCACAGCGGGCGACTGCCGAGCGCAGCCCCGACAACGCGTTCGCCGACCTTGGCGGGCTGCCGGTTTCCGATTCGCCGCCGCACCGCCAAGCCGATCGCCGCCATGGCGCCGGCAATCGCCAGCGCCAGCGGCACCAGCCCCACCCAGCTCGTGCACATCTCGTTGAAGTTCGACGGCCCCGTCCAGTTGCCGCTACGCGGGCTGCCGAAGGCGAGCGGGTCGATCAACACGCGCAACGCTCGCGTCTCCCACGCCGGCGCCGGGAACTTCTCCTGCGCTGCGATGAATGCGAAGCGCTCGCTCTCGCGCACCACCTCGACGAGCGGCAGCAGCACCGGCGCCGCGAGCGCCGCGGTCAGCCCGGTGCCGATGGCGAGACGAACGAGGAATCGCCCACGCGACGACGCCAACGGCCCCGGCTGCCGGCGCACGAGCAGCGCCACGACGCAGGCGCTCGCGGCCACCGCCGTGTGCGCGAGGGTCTCCGGATGCCCCGACGCCGCGAGCCCCACGCCGCAGGCCACCAATCCCGCCATCGCTCCACGTTCCCCGCGCCGCAACTCCACCAATCCCAGCAACACGCCCGGCACCCAGCATGCCGCCATGCCGATCGGGTAGTAGGCCCACGCCACCAAGTAGGTCGAGAAGGCGTAGCCGACCGCCGAGAGCACCGCCCCCGCCTCGCCCGCGCCGAGCGACCGCGCCAGCGCGTGCATCAACAACAGCGCGAGCAACGTCTGCCACACCGCCGCGAGGGTCATCGCCCGCAACGGCGGCAGCGGCAACGCCATCAAGTGGAAAAGCGCAAACGGCGCCGACTGCCCGTTGCCGAGCAGCGGCTGCCCGGCGCCGATCTCGTGCGCCCACAGCGGTGCCTCGCCACGCAGCAGGCGCTCGCGTACCAGCGTCCGGAACGGCAGCATCTGCGTCACCACGTCGTAGAGCAGCGGGTTGCCCGGCGCGACCGGCGCCGGCAGCGTCTGCAGCCACGGGCGATAGGCGTAGGCGATGTCGGTCGGCACCTGCAGCGCCGAGGTGGCGAGCGCCCCGCCGAAGAACGCGCCGGCGAGCAGCAGGTAGGCACCGGCCACCGCCCAGCGTAGCCGCGGCTGCCACCAGCGGACGACGGCGGCGATGGCGGCACCGCCGAGCAGGTAAACCAACACATCCATGACGGGAGTGGCAGCGCCCGCGCCGTGGAATGGGGTCGCGACGGCGAGTGCCATCGCGGTTTACGTCCGCCAAACGGAAAACTACCAGTTACAATTGTCACAGATGCATCAGCAGCCTCGCTCGACCTCCGGCTGGCGAGCCGCGCGCCGCCTCGCGTTCGCCAGTCTCCTCGCGCTTGCTTCGACGCCGCTCGCCGCGTGGAGCCCGAGCACCCAGGTCTCGATCGCCCGCACCGCGGCGCGGCTCGCGCCCCCCGACCTGGCGCGGCAGATCGAGCATCGCAGCGACCGCTTCCGCGACGGCGTCCTCGCCCCCTTCCAGGAAGGCGCCCCCGAACGCCACTACCGCAACCGCGACCGCGGCACCCTCGATGCCGCCCTCGCCGACGAAGTCGCCGGCGCCGTCGCCGCGCTCCGCCAGCCTGCCCCCTTCGACGACGTCGTCTACCGCCTCGGCCGCATCGCCCACTGGGTCGGCGACGCCAACAACCCGCTCAACGCGGCCGGCGACGACCCCGACGAGGGCCGCTACTTCGCCGACTGGCTCCGCTACGCCGACAGCGCCCGCCCCCGCTTCGCCCCCGTCTTCTACCTCGGCGAGCCCACGGTGACGAGCGACCGCGACCTCCGTCAACTCACCCTCCGCGCCCTCCAACGCGGCCGCGACCTCTACCCCCGCGTCGGCGACGAATACCGCCGCATCGGCTACGCCAGCGGCACCCGCGCCTTCGACGACCGCTCCACCGCCTTCGGCGTCGCCGCCATCTCGTACAGCCACGCCATCACCGACCTGGCGCGGGTCCTGCGCTACGTCTGGCTGGCCGGCGGCGGCGGCGATCCCCGACCCGAGCTGTGGACCGCCGCCGGCACGATCCAGCCCGAGCAGCGCCTCCTGCTGCTACCGAAGGCCGGCG
>DATNCU010000329.1:0-10355 GCA_035607145.1 Thermoanaerobaculia bacterium | reverse complement strand
CCTCTGCGACGCCGGCGCGCGCACGGCGCTCGCGCCCGCGGAGCTGCCGGTGGGCGTCGTCACCGCGCTGCTCGGCGGGCCGTTCTTTCTCTGGCTGCTTCGTCGCGGCGTCCGGTAACAGTTCATCCGGAGGCCAGCGCATAAGATCGCTGGCATGCTGCTTTACCGCTTGGGACCGGAAGGCTTCTGGGCCGCGGGCGAGGACGAAGCCTCGCTGCGCCTGCTCTACAGCGATCCGTTGGAGGTCGCGCTCGGCGATTGGGAATTCGGCGGCGACGTCGATCCCGCGCACCTTCACGCGCTGTCGCCCGTCGCGCCGCGAAAGATCGTCGGCATCGGGCGCAACTACCGCGACCACGCGGCCGAGCTGGGCAACGAGATGCCGGCCGAGCCGCTGATCTTCCTCAAGGGCATCAACGCGCTCTCGGGGCCGCGCGAGCCGATCGTGCTGCCGCCGGAGAGCGCCGAGGTGCACTTCGAGGGCGAGGTGGCGCTGGTGATCGGAGCGACCGCCCGCCGCGTCTCCGCCGATGAGGCGGCGGCGGCGATCCTCGGCTGGAGCGCCGCCTGCGATGTCACCGCCCGCGACCTGCAGAACAAGGACCGCACCTTCGCGCGCGCCAAGTCGTTCGACACCTTCTGCCCGCTGGGGCCGGCGATCCGCCTCGGCGTCCCCGGCTCCGAGGTAACGGTGGTCACGCGCGTCGACGGCGCCGAGCGCCAGCGCGGCCGCGTCGCCGACATGGCGTGGGGGCCGGTGGCGCTGGTCGAGTTCGTGTCGCGCTTCATCACGCTGGAGCCCGGCGACGTCATCCTCACCGGCACCCCGGCCGGCGTCGGTCCGCTGCACGACGGCGAGACAGTCGAAGTCAAGGTCACCGGAGTCGGCACGCTGGTCAACCCGGTGCAGGCGTGGAACGGTTGAGGCGGCCTCGCTCGCGGACCACGCGATGATCCGCCTCGCCGTCGCGCTGGCGCTGCTCTCCGCCTGGCTGGTGCTGCTGCTGGTCGGCTCGCCGCTCGGCGCCGCGGTCTATCTGCTGCTCGTCGCCGCGCTCTTCACCTTCTCCTGGCGGCTGCTGCGCTTCGACCGCTGACCGCTTCGTAGAGAACGTGGGTCCGCGCGCCGTCAGCTTCGACGTCACCGGCACGCTGCTGGGCCTGCCGCGCCTGGGCGAGATCTACGCCGAGGCGTTCCACCGTCACGGTCACGCGGTGGACACGGCGCGGATGGGCCGAGTGGTGCCGGCGGTGTGGCAGGAGATGTCGATCCGCACGCGCCTGGGCGAGGACCGCTTCAGCTCGCACCCCGACGGCGCCAAGGGATTCTGGCGCGAGCTGCTGGCGCGCGTCGCCGCGCACCTCGAGCTGCCGGCGCCGACGCCGTTCCTCGCCGCCGAGCTGTTCGAGCGCTTCGCGCATGCCGACGCATGGGAAGTCTTCGCCGATGCGGCCGCGGCGGTGACGGCGCTGCACGCGGCGGGGCTGCGGCTGGCCGTGACGTCGAACTTCGACGCGCGGCTGCCGCGGCTGCTCGCCGACTGCGGCCTCGGCGACTGTTTCGACGCCGTCGTCTACTCCGAGGAGGTGGGCGTCGAGAAGCCGCACCCGGCGATCTTCGAGGAGCTACTGGAGCGGCTCGGACTGCCCGCCGGCGAGGTGCTGCACGTGGGCGACAGCCGGCGCGACGACGTCGAGGGCGCCCGCGCCGTCGGCATGCAGGCGCTGTGGCTCACCCGCGGCTCGCAGCGCGGCGACCTGCGCAGGCTCGACGAGCTCGTCGAGCGGTTGCGCGCGGCGCCGTCGCGACGGTGAACGGAGCGCGCGGTCGGCGGCGCGATACGCTTGCGCCGCGCATGCCTGAGCGGATGTCAGCGACTTGCACAGATCCTCAGCGGCGCCACGCGCGAGCGGCGGCCGCTGCGGTACCAGCGCTCGCCTCACTCACCTGGTTGGTCGCGCTCGCGCTCGCCGCCACTCTTCTCGCCTGCGGCGACGACGACGCCGCGCGCAAGCCCACTGCGCGCCGCGGCGAGCTCGAGACCGTCGAGGTGGCGCCCCCTCCCGACGCGCGCGTCGACGTCGAGCGCGACGTCAAGGAGCGGCGCCGCGCCGAGACCTTCGCCGGCGTCCTCCCCGGCGGCTTCCCGCGCACGCTCCCGCTGCCACCGCAAGCGAGCCTCGTCGACCAAGGCCGCAGCGGCGGCGGACGCTGGATCGAGCTGCTGGTGCCGCGGCGCCCGGCGGCCGTGCGCGGGCCCTACCTGCAGCAGCTCGCCGGCGCCGGCTGGTCGACGACATCCGCCGGCGCCGACGCCTGGCAGCTGCGTCGCGGCGCCAGCGCCGTCCAGCTGACCTTGCGCGCGCAGGGCCCCAGCACGCGCCTGCGGCTCGAATACTGAGCGCCCGCCGGTGGCCCTGCTGTCGCTGGTGCTCGCACAGCTCGGCTGCCTGCTCGGGCTCGCGGCGACCGCCTGGGCTCTCGGCTGGCTCGCCTGGGGACGTCGCGGCGAGGAGCGCCTCACCCATCCCCTCGGGCTCGCCATCGGGATGGCGATCCTCGGCGAGATCGGGCTGCTGCTCGCCGCGGTGCACCGCTTCGAGCCTGCCCTGCTGTTCGCCACCGTCGTGCTCGTCCATCTCGCCGCGCTGCCGGGCTGGGCCGGCCTGGTCGCGCGTGGCGGCCGCGTCCTCGGCACCTCGCCGCGCCGCGCGGGCGCCCTGGCGCTGCTCGCTGTCCTCGCGGGCGGCGGCAGCTTCGTCATCGCGCTCTACCCGCCCACCGGCTTCGACGAGACGACCTATCACCTGCCTCTGGCGCGCGCTTTCCTCGCCACCGGTGGGCTCCCCTGGGTGCCGGACCTGCGCTTCCCCGCCTTCCCCGTCCTCGCCGAGGCGCTGCAGGCGATGCTGCTCGTCGTGGGCGGCGAGCGGGCGGCGCACTTGGTCGAGCTGCTCGCCGTGCTGGTCGCCGCCGCGCTCGTCGCGCGGTGGGGTCGCGAGGCGGGCGAGCCCGCCGCCGGTCAGCTCGGTGCCGCCCTGCTCGTCGGCAGCCCGCTCGTCGTCTACCTCGGTGGCATGGGCTACGTCGACGTCGTTCTCGCGTTGCTCGCCACCGCCAGCTTCTACGCGCTCTGGCGTGCGAGGCGAGAGGAGCGCGCCGGCGGACTCGACGTGGGCTGGCTCGCCCTCGCCGGCGCTCTTGCGGGCGCGGCCGCCGCGGTCAAGTACCTCGGGCTCTACTGCGGCCTCGTCGGCGTGGCGGTGCTTGCGCGCCGCGGCCGCTGGCGCGGCCTCGGCGCGTTCCTGCTCGCCACCGTCCTCGCTGCGGCGCCCATTTACGCATACCTGATGGTGCGCACCGGCAATCCGCTCTTCCCCTACGCGCCGGGCTTGTTCGGCAGCAATCCGTGGGTGCCCGTGGAGCCGGCCCGCAGCCACGTCACCCGCATCGCCGAAGGGCTGCTGCTCCCCTGGAACGCCGTGTTCGACCGCGACCGCGCCGGCATGCAGCCTCCCCTCGCGCCGCCGCTGCCGCTGGCGTTGGTGCTGCTCGCCGCCTTGCTCCTCGCGCGCCGGTTTCCGCTGCCGGCGGGACTGCGTGGCGGTGCGCTGGTGGTGCTCGGCTACTTGCCTCTCCTCGTCCTCACTCCGTCGGCGGCTCACTACCTGACGATCGTACTGCCGCTGTGGTGCCTGCTCGCCGGCGGCGCCGCGGTCGCCGCATGGCGATGGAGGAGCGGCCGCGCGCTTTCGGCGCGCACAGCCGCGGCCGTCGCCGTCGTCCTCGCATTGGTCGGACCGGCGTACGGCGTTTCGTGGCTGGTGCGCAGGGGTCCGGTGCCGCTCTCGGGGCCGGCGCGCGCCGCCTACCTCGCGCGCGTGCATCCCGTCTACTCGGCGCTCTCCTGGGTGCGCCGGCATGGCGGCGAAGGCGCCATGGTCTACGCCGTCCATGGCGAGTACCTGCACGCCTTCACCCCGCCGCGCCTGCTCGGGGATTGGTCGGGTCCGCATCGCTACGACCTCGTGGTGCCGCTGCTCGACGATCCGCCTGCGCTGCGCCGCGAGCTCGCCTCGTTCGGGGTAACCCACTTGTTGTTGCGCGAAGGTCAGGCGCCGGCGTTGCGGCAGCCCTCGGTGCGCGGCGCGCTCTCCCTGGCGCACACCGTCGACGGCTTCGAGGTGTGGGCGCTCAGTAGTAGCGCCGCAGCATCGCCGCCCACGATGCGGCGGTGAGGAGCAGGCAGGCGAACGCCAAAGTCGCCGCCACGGCGCGCGGCGGTAGCTCGCTCGCCGGGCGCCGATGCAGCGCCAGGACGAGCAGCGGCGCCACGGGCAGGAAGTAGCGGCCCTGGAGACCGCGCACGTCGTCAGCACCGACGGGAGTCCACACGACGTACTGCGAAGCGGCGACGACGACCAGCACGGCGACGACGATGCCGACGAAGAGGAGCCGCTGCCGCAGGTGCACCACGACTCGCGGGCTGCCGGCGAGCAACAGGACCGCCACCATGACGAGCAGGTAGACGGCGGCCCAGACGGCCGGCACCTGGACGTCGAGCCAGCCCAGCTGGCGTCCCGCCGCCTGCGACGTGTAGCGCGCCGCGAAGCGCCAGTAGTGCCTGCCGACCACGACGAGGAAGTGCAGCGGGTGGACGAGGATGCCGTGGATCTGGCGGTCCTGATCGATGCCGAACCAGGCGACCAGCACCCGGCCGTAGGTGCGCGCCGTCCAGACGGTGAAGCCGAGGGCGGCGAGGGTCGCCGCGGCGGCGCCGAGCCAGGCGCCGAGACGGCGTCCGAGCTCCAGCCGCTGGCGGGGCACGGCGAGAAGCGCCAGCAGCAGCAGGCAATAGGGCAACTTGGTGAGACAGAGCAGCACCGCCGCGCCGCCGATGCGCAGTGGGTCGCGCGCGGTGGGCGGCGCCTCGCTCCAGATCAGCCGCGCCACCTCGGCGAGGAAGAGCAACGCCGCGGCATTGGTCAGCGCATCGGGCGAGAGCGATCCACGCGAGGAGACCGCCATCGGCGACAGGGCGAGCCAGCAGAAACACCAGCCGCCCAGCGGCGTGATGCGGATCGCGCACCAAGTGAGCAGCGTCGCCGTGACCAGGTTGGAGAGGCGCCCGAGGTAGACGAGCCACAGCGGACCCAGGCCGAGCAGCCGCCCGATCCCGATCCCCACGGCCTGCGGCAGGTGGACGACGGCGGGATACTGCGCGGCGTTGGGGAAATCGGCGAAGGCGGTGCGGCCCGGGTCGAGCGGCCAGTGCAGTGCCGCGCGCAACGCGTCCGCGTCGAGCTTGCGGTCGGGCTCGAGCAGCAACGCCGGCCCGACCCCCAGCTCGGGCTCGACGCGCTGCAGCGACACCGGCACCGGCGCGCCGACGCGCTGGCCAACCTTTTCGGGCAGCAGCCGCCCGGTGGCGACGGTGTAGGCGCGGAAGAGGTGGACCGGCTCGTCGGCCACCGCGAGCGGCGGGAAGAGCGCGAGATAACCCAGCCCCGCGAGCAGGCTGGCGACGAGGAAGAGGCGTGCCGGGGTCGTCGCCCTCAGACCTCCGCCTGCGTGCCCGGCAACGTGCGCAGCGCCGATCACCACAGCGGCTCGGCGATGAAGCGGTAGCCCACCCACGGCTCGGTGACCAGGTAGCGCGGCGTCGCCGGCTCGGGCTCGAGCTTGCGCCGCAGCGCGCTGACGTGGACGCGCACGGTGTCGTTGGTCGTCCCCGGTGCTCCGCTCCACACCCGGGCGACGATCTGGTCGAAAGTCACCGGTTTGCCGGCATTGAGCGCCAGCAGCTCGAGCAGCGCCAGCTCGGTGGGGGTGAGCTTGAGCTCGCGCTCGCCCTGCACCACGCGGCGGCGCTCGAGGTCGATGGTGAGGTCGGCGAAACGCAGCAGCGGCGCCGCCGCGCCGGTGCTGCGCCGCAGCTGGGCGCGCACCCGCGCCAATAGCTCGCCGAGCGAGAAGGGCTTGGTGACGAAATCGTCGGCGCCGAGGTCGAGGGCGCGCACCTTGTCGGGCTCGCCGCCGCGCACCGAGAGCACGATCACCGGCGTGCTGGCGACCCCGCGCACCGCCGCGATGAGGCCGAAGCCGTCGCCGTTGGGCATGGCGAGGTCGGTGAGCACGAGGTCGGGTTGCGCGGCGCGGAAGGCCGCGAAGCCTGCCGCGCCGTCGCTCTCGGCCAGCACGTTGTAGCCCGCCGCGCGCAGCTCCTTGGCCAGCGCCTCGCGGATGCCGGCGTCGTCGTCGACGACGAGGATGAGCGGCGAGACGCTCATCGCGGAGCCTCCTGCTCCTCGCCCTGCGCGGCGGCCGCCGGCAACACCAGGCGCGCCACCGCTCCGCCCGCGGGACGATTGGCGAGGCTAAGGCTCCCCTGGCTCGCGCGGGCGAAGCTGCGCGCGATCTCCAGGCCGAGCCCGAGTGGCGGCACGTCGCCGTCGGGCAGGCGCCGCGGCCAATCCCCCAATGCAGGCCCCTCCGCCCATGCAGGCGCGCCGGCGGCCTCACCCACGAGCTCGGCGGGGATGCCCGGCCCGGAGTCCCGCACCTCCAAGCGCAAACGGGCGGCGTTGGCAGGATCGCGCTCGGCGGCGAGCTCGATGGGCGCGCTCAGGGGCGACGCGCGGTGGGCGTTCTCCACCAGGTTGACGAGGATCTCCAGCGCCAGCGACGGGTCGACCTCGGCGTCCGGGCAATCGGCGGCGACGCGTACCGTCACCAGCCGGCGCGCGAACACCAGGGGCAGGTGCTCGCGCACGGCGCGGAAGAGGTCGGCCGGCGGCGTCGGCTCGGGGCGCGGCTGGAGGCGGCCCGCCTCCAGGCGTGCCATCGCCAGCAGGTTGTCGATGCGCCGCCGCAGGCGCGCCGTCTCGTCGGCGATCGCGGCAGCGGCCTCCTCCAGCGCCGGCGCGGCCGCGGCGGCACGGCGAAGCGCCTCGGTGTGCAAGGCGATCGCGGTGAGCGGCGTCGTGAGGTCGTGGGAGACGGCGCGCAGCAGCGAGGTCTTGAGCTCGTCGCCCTCCCGCAACGCCTGCAGGTGGGCTCTCTCGGCGAGCAGGCGCTCGCGCTCCACCGCGAGCCCTTCCGCCTGGCGTCGCCGCTCCTCGGCGCGCGCGGCTTCCACGCGCGCCGCCACCACGAGGCGGCTCACCACCACCGAGGTGACGAGGAAGGCGGCGAGGCCGACCCAGTTCTCGGCGTCGGCGATGGCGAAGGTGTACAGCGGCGGCAGGAAGAAGAAGTTGTAGCAGGCGGTGGCAAGCACCGAGGTGAGCAGACCGACGGCGAGCCCGCCCCAGATGGAGAGGAAGAGCACCGTGAGCAGGAAGAGGAAACCCACCGCCGGCTGGTGGAGATGCGACGCGTGCGCAGCGGCGGTGACCGCGCCGACGGCGACGACGGCGCCTACCAGCCGCAGCCAGAAAGGACGCTGCTTGGCAGCCGGTGACACGGCCGCGCCGGCACCGTCGTCTTCACGAATTCTTTCGCCGCTCTTCACGACTCTTTCCGGAAATCGCGCTCCCGCTCTGCGACCCTGGTGCGATGACGACGGCAACCGCAACGGCGACGCTACAGCACGGTCACGCAGCGAGCCACGGAAGTCGGGTCGACCGCAAGCGCCTCGCCGCGCTCTCCCTCACCGCCCTCGGCGTCGTCTACGGTGACATCGGTACCAGTCCACTCTACGCGTTGCGCGAGTGCTTCTACGGCGAGCACGGCGTGCGCGTGTCGCCGGAGAACGTGCTCGGCGTGCTGTCGCTCGTCTTCTGGGCGCTGGTGATCGTCGTCACCGTCAAGTACCACGTCTACGTGCTGCGCGCCGACAACCAGGGCGAGGGCGGCATCCTGGCGATGCTGGCGCTCATCCCGGCGCGGGTGCGCCAGCGCGGCAAGGGCGTGATGGTGGCGATGGGGCTCTTCGGCGCCGCCCTGCTCTACGGCGACGGCATCATCACGCCGGCGATCTCGGTGCTCAGTGCCGTCGAGGGGGTCCAGGTGGCGACGCCGGTCCTGTCGCACTTCGTGGTGCCGATCACGCTCGGCATCCTCATCGGCCTGTTCCTCTTCCAGAAACGCGGCACCGGCGGCGTCGGCGCCGTCTTCGGGCCGGTGATGCTGCTGTGGTTCTCGACGCTGGTCGTGCTCGGCGTGCGCTGGATCGTGCAGGAGCCGCGCGTGCTCGCGGCGCTCGACCCGCGGCACGCGGTGAGCTTCTTCGTCCACAACGGCCTGCACGGCGTGCTGGTGCTCGGCGCGGTGTTCCTCGTCTGCACCGGCGGCGAGGCGCTCTACGCCGACATGGGGCACTTCGGTGAGCTGCCCATCCAGATCGACTGGTTCGGCCTCGTCGGGCTCTCGCTGATGACCAACTACCTCGGCCAGGGGGCGCTGCTGCTGCTCCACCCCGAGGCGGCCGCCAACCCGTTCTACCTGATGGCGCCGGCGGCGGTGCGCATCCCGCTGGTGGTGCTCGCCACCGCCGCCACCGTCATCGCCTCGCAGGCCATCATCTCGGGCGCCTTCTCGCTCACCCGCCAGGCCATCCAGCTCGGCTACCTGCCGCGGCTGCGCATCGTCCACACCTCGGCGCGCGAGATGGGGCAGGTCTACCTGCCGGCGATCAACTGGCTGCTGATGGTGGCGACCCTCGGGCTGGTAATCGCCTTCCGCGAATCGGCGCGGCTCGCGGCGGCCTACGGTGTGGCGGTGACGCTGACGATGATCATCACCACGCTGCTCGCCTACCAGGTAACGCGCCACGTCTGGAAGTGGAACCTCGCCGCCTCGCTGCTGGTTACCGCCGGCTTCCTGGTGCCCGACCTCGCTTTCGGCGTCGCCAACATGGCGAAGATCCTCGACGGCGGCTGGTTCCCGCTGCTCGCCGGCGGCCTCGTCTTCCTGGTCATGACGATCTGGCGCCGCGGCCGCACGCGGCTCGAGCGGCAGCTCGGCGGCGAGGGCGTGCCCTTCGAGGCCTTCGTGGCGATGAGCGGCGGCATCCCGCGCGTCGAGGGGATGGCGGTGTTCATGGGCCGCGACCCCGCGTCGACGCCGGCCGCGCTGCTGCACAACCTCAAGCACAACCAGGTGCTGCACGAGAAGGTGGTGCACCTCACCGTGCGCGCCGAAGACGTGCCCTACGTCGACGAGGCCGCGCGCGTCACCGCCGAGGACCTCGGCGAAGGCTTCTACCGCATCGTCGCCCGCTACGGCTTCATGGAGTCGCCGCAGGTCGAGGAGATCCTCGCCTCGCCCGCCGCGCGCGCGCTCGACCTGCCGGCCAAGAAGGCGTCGTTCTTCTTGAGCCGCGTCTCGCTGCTGCCCAGCCGGCCGCTCGGCCTGCCGTCGCCGGTACGGCTCTTCATCTGGCTCTACAAGAACTCGCTGCGCCCGGTTTTCTACTTCGGCCTTCCCCCCAACCGGGTCGTCGAGCTGGGGAGGCAGGTCCGCTTGTAGCGCCCGACCTAGATCTCGACCTGCATGCCCAGCTCGACGACGCGGTTGGGCGGCAGGTTGAAGTATGAGGTGGCCGGCCGCGCGTTGCGCGTCATCCAGGCGAAGAGCTTCTCGCGCCACAGCCACATCCCGGGGTGCGCGGTGGCGAGCAACGTCTCGCGGGACAGGAAGTAGCTCACCTGCTGCATGTCGAGCTGCAGCCCCGGCAGCCGCACCCGCGCCAGCTCCACCGGCACGTCGGGCTCCTCCATGAAGCCGTAGCGGAGGATGACGCGGTAGAAGCCGTGGTCGAGCGGCGCCACCTCCAGGCGTTCGCTCGGCGGCACGCGCGGGATCTCCTGCGTCTCCACGGTCAGGATGATCACCGTCTCGTGCAGCACGCGGTTGTGCTTGAGGTTGTGCAGCAGCGCCGGCGGCACGCCGTGCGGGTTGCTGTACATGAAGACGGCGATGCCCGGCACGCGCACCACCGGCTCGAGCGCCAGCCCCTTGAGGAACGGCCGCAGTGGCACCGTGCTGCGCCGCAAGCGGTCGGAGAGCACGCGCCGCCCGGTCTTCCAGGTCGACATCAGGGTGAACACCACCAAGGCGACCGCCAGCGGGAACCAGCCGCCGTGCGCCACCTTGAGCAGGTTGGCGCCGAAGAACGAGCCGTCGACGGCGAGGAAGGTGAGGCAGAGCAGCAACGCCGGCCAGCGCGCCCATTTCCACCGCCGTCGTTCGACGGCGTAGAAGAGGATGGTGGTGATCACCATCGTCGAGGTGACGGCAATGCCGTAGGCGGCAGCGAGCCGCGTCGCCGAGCCGAACGACAGCACCAGCGCGATGCAGGAGAGCATCAGCGCCCAGTTCACCGCCGGCACGTAGATCTGCCCGCGCTCGC
>DATNCU010000326.1:0-2104 GCA_035607145.1 Thermoanaerobaculia bacterium | reverse complement strand
TCGAGCGCGTCGGCATAGGGGTCGCCAAGCGTCTCGAGCTCACTCAGTCCCTCGGCGCTGATGCGCGCGTGGACGAAACGCCGCGACGGAGCGCTCCACATCTGCACGGGTAAGGCAGTGGCGCGCGGGAACGTCTTCGCGGCGCCGCGAGGGTACGGCGGCTCCTTGGCCGGCTTGCCACGCTGCCCGCCGACGGCGCCCGCGATCGCCCGTAGCAGGGCCTGAGTCGCCTTGCTCTCGCCCTCGACGTGAGCGAGGTCGAAGTAGACGACCTTAGCCATCAACCCTTCGAGCTCGACGTCCTCGATGCGGATGGGGATCAGCCGCCGCGGCTCGCCTTCGGCGCCAGGGTCGAAGGCCGCCGCCCACTCCGCCATCGTGTATACGCGCTGCAGGTACGCCTTCGAGAGCACGGCGAGCGTCGCCTTCGTCCGCGCGCTTGCCCGGTGCATTTCGAGGACGAAGTTGTCGCCGGCCTTGAAGTCCCAGGCCTGGATGACGACGGAGTAGCCGTTGGCCTCGAGCTGCCAGGCGATCCATTCCGCCCAGGCCTGGTCCGGCTCCGCATAGCTGACGAAGAAGTCTTGCGCCGGCATGGATGACTCGCGGAGGGTGCTTCAGCGGGCCACGCTGGAGCGCTTCCGCAACGGAAACAACAGTGAGGGCGACAGTACCGCAATGACATGCGCCTCTCGCAGGTTCGGTAGGATCCGGGCGCGCTGACGGGCGCGAGCGACACCATGGCAGAAGCACCGCAGGCGGCGGCCGACCTCTACGACCCTCCCGAGGACCTCAACCTCGCCGACTACCTCCTCGACGCGCGCATCCGCGAAGGGCTCGGCGACAAGGAGGCGCTGCGGCTCGACGACCGCTCGCTGACTTATCGCGAGGTGCAGGCGCTCGCCAATCGCGCTGCGCAGGCGATGGCGCGTGCCGGGCTGCAGCAGGAGGAGCGCGTGCTGCTCGGGCTCTTCGACGGGCCGGAGTTCGTGGCCTGCCTCTTCGGCGCGCTCAAGCTGGGCGCCGTGGTCGTCATGGCGAACCCGCAACTTGGCGAGGCGGAGCTGGCCGGCATCCTCGGCTACAGCCGCGCACGGCTCGCCGTGGTCGACGCCGGCGTGCTGCCGACGTGGGAGGCGGCAGCGCGCAGCAGCCGCTTCGTGCGCCGCCTCCTCGTCGCCGACGAGCTGAGCGCCGCCTCGCCGCACGCGCGCCTCAGCGACGAGTTCGCGGCAGGCGACGACCGCTTCGACAACGTCCCCACCCACCGCGACGACCCTGCCATCTGGCTCTTCTCTGGCGGCACCACCGGCCGCCCGAAGGCCGTCGTGCAGACTCACCGCTCCTACGCCAACACCACCGAGTGCTACGCCAAGCGGGCCGTCGGCTACCGCGCCGACGACGTGACGATGGCGGTGCCGAGCCTCTACTTCGGCTACGCCACCGGCTCGAACCTCTTCTTCCCCTTCGCGGTCGGCGCCACCTCCGTGCTGTTCCCCGAGGCGCGCACCCCTGAGGTGGTGTTCGCCAAAGCCGCGCGCCACCGGCCCACCATCCTGATCAACGTGCCGACGATGGTGGCGCGCATGGTCCAGCACGCCGACGAGCACCCGGACGCGGTCGCGAGCCTCGCCAGCCTGCGTTTCGCCACCTCCGCCGGCGAGGCGCTGCCGCCGCCGCTCTACGAGCGCTGGCGCAATACCTTTGGCGCCGAGCTCCTCGACGGCCTCGGCACCGCCGAGATGTGGCACATCTTCCTCACCAATCTGCCGGGCGAGGTGCGGCCAGGCACGCTCGGCCGCGCGGTCCCCGGCTTCGAGGTGCGCGCCTGCGACGAGGACGGCCGCGAGGTGTCGCGCGGCGAGGTGGGCCGCCTGTGGGTGCGCGGCGGCTCGCGCGCCATCGCCTACTGGCAGAACATGGCGCAGACGCTCGACACCTTCCGCGGCGAGTGGGTGGCGCTCGGCGACCTGGTGAGCGTCGACGGCGACGGCTACGTCACCTATTGCGGCCGCGCCGACGACGTGCTCAAGGTGAGCGGCAAGTGGTGCACGCCGGGCGAGATCGAGTCCTGCCTGCTGCAGCACCCGGCGGTGCGCGAGTG
>DATNCU010000310.1:0-21294 GCA_035607145.1 Thermoanaerobaculia bacterium | reverse complement strand
CCTGCACCGTCACCGAGGGCACGTTCTTGAGCGTCACCGAGCGGCCGCCGAAGAGGTTCGCCGAGCCCGGCAGGATCTCCAGCGTCGTCACGCCGCCGGCGAGCGCCAGCGGGAACTGCGGGTCCTGCGGCCACACCGAGTGCTCGGCCCACACCTCGGCGGTGTTGGGCGCCGTCGCCTCGTTGCCGTCGTCGAGCCCGTTGCCCCCCGGCGCCGCGTAGACGCCGAGGTGCGAGTGGGTGTCGATGAGGCCCGGCGTCACCCACTTGCCGGTGCCGTCGACGACCACCGCATCGGCGGGCGCCTCGACGGCGGCGCCGACGGCCGCCACCTTGCCGTCGCGCAGCAGGATGGAGGCGCCGGTCAGGCGCGGGCCGGTGGCCGTCATGATGGTGGCGTTCTGGATCAGCGTCGGTTGCGAGGGCAGCGGCTTGTAGGTCGAGGCGTAGGGCTCGACTTCAACGGCTGGCTTGTCGCCCGGCTTGTTCGCGGCGGCGGTCTGCGGCTTCGCGGTCGCGGTGGCGCAACCGGCGACGAGCGGCACGGTGAGCGCGGCGGCGACGCACCAGCTTGCGCGGCGCCAATCCGGGAAGCGATACCGATGGATGGGCCGCGCACGGCGCGGGCGCGGCTCCTGCGAGGACGGTTCGGCCAAAGGAGACCTCCGTTCTGGTTGATGACTGCCGCGCGGCGGTGCGCGCGCACGCGCACCTCGGTCGCGGCGGGGCGCCTAGACTAACCGAGGAGCGGCAGCGCAAGGCGCGATGGCGGGCCGAGCGGCGGCCCGCTACGGTCGCGCCCACGTTTGCAACGTGCGAGCGCGCAGCGTGACCCGCGGCGGTCGCGGAGATAATGCGCCCCGTGACCGCCATCGCCGGCAAGCGCTGGGTGCCGTGGACGATCCTCGCCCTCGCGCTCGCACTGCGTCTGTGGGCGCTGCCGCTGCGGCCGCCACACTCGGACGAAGGGGTCAACGGCTGGTTTGCCGAGAAGGTGCTCAGCGACGGCTTCTACAAGTACGACGCGGAGAACTACCACGGGCCGCTGCACTACTACCTCCTGGCGCTGGTGCGCGTGCTGCTCGGCCACAACCTGTGGGCGCTGCGGCTCCCCACCGTGCTGTTCGGTGTCGCCGCGGTGTGGCTGGCGATCGGTTGCGCGGACACCCTGGGGCGGCGGACGGCGTGGACGGCGGCGCTCCTGCTCTCCGTCTCGCCGGCGCTCGTGCTCTACGCGCGTTGGGCGATCCACGAATCGGAGTTCCTCTTCTTCACCATCCTGGCGCTGCGCGGCTGGTGTCGCTGGCGCGCGCGGCCGCGGCGGCTGGCGGTGTGGGAGGTGGGGCTCGGCATCGCCGGCGCGCTCGCCACCAAGGAGGTGTGG
Source organism: Thermoanaerobaculia bacterium (assembly GCA_035607145.1). Taxonomy (GTDB): domain Bacteria; phylum Acidobacteriota; class Thermoanaerobaculia; order Multivoradales; family JAIOJS01; genus DASYQD01. The sequence goes on along the minus strand of DATNCU010000310.1, from coordinate 19,911 downwards.
GTGGTGCACGCGGCAGCGGCGGGCGCCGCCTGGTGCGCGTGGCGGTTGTCGCGGCGGTGGGTGGGCGAGCCGACGACGCGGCCCACCTGGCCGCCGCTGCGCTGGATGCTGCCGGTGGCGCTCGTCGGTGTGGGCTCGCTGGTGTTGCTCTACTCCGGCTTCGGCCGCGACCCCGCGGGGCTCGCGCGCTTCTTCGCGCCGTTCGCCATCTGGAGCACGCGCGCCATGGAGGGCGCCGGGCATCAGAAGCCGTGGTTCTACTGGCTGAAGCTGTTCGTGCGCTACGAGCCGGCGGCGCTGCTGGGGCTCGCCGCCTCGCCGTGGGCGGCGTTCTCGGCGCGGCCGCCGATGCGGCCGCTGGCGCTCTACGGGCTCGCCACCTTCGTCGCCTACAGCGTCATCCACTACAAGACGCCGTGGTGCGTGCTGGAAGTGATCTGGCCTTGCGCGTTCGTCGCCGCCTGGGCGCTGGTGCGGCTCGCCGAGCGGACGCGGCCGTGGCTGGCGATAGCGATCGGCGCGGCGGTGGCCGCCGCCTCGGTGGTGCTCGCGGTGCGGCTCAACTTCGTGCGTTACGCCGACAACAGCGAGCCCTACGTCTACGTGCAGACGGTGCCCGAGGCGCTCGAGCCGGTGCGGGTGCTCGAGCGCGCCGCCGCCGCCGACCGCTCGCTCTACGACCAATCGATCCATGTGGTGATGAACCTCTCCTGGCCGCTGCCCTGGCTGCTCGCCGACTTCCGCCACGTCGGACACTGGAACGCCGAGCAGCTGCCCGCCGGCGACGCAGCGGTGATCTTCGTCGACGAGCCGCACCGCGCCGGCATCGAGGCGCTGCTCCAGCACCGTTACCGGGTGATGCCCTTCAAGCTCAGCCCGGCGCACGCGCAGGCTTACGCCTACTTCGACGCCGAGGCCTTCGCCGGCAAGCTGCCGCCGGGCACCGGCAGCTTCGTGCCCGCGGCCTCGCCGCCTCCACCGCCGCCGCTGTCGCCGGTGCCGTAGACGGAGAACGGCCCGCGCTCGAGCAGCAGCGGATAGCGCGTGACGAAGAAGTCGTCGTTGACTTCGAAAGCGCTTCGCTCGCCCGGACCGACGAACACGTAGTCGACGCCGTAGTGCCGCAGCAGCTGGGGCGCGCCCACTTCCCCGGCGTAGATCGCGCGCACGTCGTCGAGCACCGGCGCCACGTGCAGCCCGTAGGTCCACAGCCAGCCGCGGTAGCCGAGCACGATGCGCCGCCCGGCGACGATGGGTACCGGGTGGTCGTGGTTGTCGGCGGTCAAGAACCGCGCGTCGGGCGGCGTCAGGCGCCGCAGCTCCTCGCCGACCGCCACCTCGCCGGCGTCGAGCAGCGGCCAGTGCAGCGTCGCCTCGCGCAGCACCGACATGGCGCCGCTCGCCGTGGCGAGCAGCATCAACGCCAAAGCAGCCGCCTTGCCCGACCAGCCGCGGCGCCACCAGCCGGCGAGGAGCCGTCCCGCGCCGAGCGCCAGCGCCAGGTAGGCGTAGAAGAACAGCTTGAGGTTGTCGTAGGCGTGCGGTTGGAAGAGGTAGACGTTGGCGACGGCGAACAGCGCCAGGCAAGGCGCGAGCAGGTGCAGCCAGAAGCCCTTCGCCGGCCAGCGCTGGAGCCACCAGGGCGCGGCGGCGAGGATCGGCAGCAGCACGCCGAGGTTGCGCACCCAGAAGGCGATCGGGCTCTCGCCGGGAGCCGTCATCCAGCCCAGCTGCCAGTGCGAGAACGACTCGCCGTAGGAGTGGCTCAGCTGCCAGGCGAGCTGCGGCAGCGCCAGCGCGATGCCGCCCGCGAGCGCCGCCGCCCACCGCAAGGCGCCGGGGACTCGTTTGATAAATCGCGCCGCCGCAAGCCACGCCATCACCCCGGCGAGGACGAGGAAGGTGTGGACGTGCACGAACGGCAGCGAGCCGAGGATCAGCGCTACGCTGGCGAGCGCACCCCTCGCGGAGCCCTCGCGCCGGGCCTCCCGTTCCCACGCGCCGCGTAGCAGCAGCGCGGCAACGAAAAAAGCGCAAAGCCCGACCAGCATCCCGCGCTGCGGCAGCAGCGCGTCGCACACGATGTTGGAGAAGCGCAGGTTGATCGCCTGCACGTGCGCGAAGTCGTGCCGCACGCCACGCAGATACTCGAGCAGCGGCAGCCCGCTGCCTCGCCATTCCCGCCAGAACACCGGCAGGCCGGCGGCGCTGCCGTCGAAGAGCACCAAGAGGCTCGCGAAGGCGGCGCCGCGCCGGCTGCGCGTCGCCCGCCACCCGGCGAAGAAGAGCAGCTGCACGAGCGCGAAGCCGAGCAACAGCGTCGGCAGCAGCAGCGCCCAGCGCATCGAGAACCCGCCCCGGTGCAACATGCCGCTCCAGAAGTCGGGCAGGAACGGATAGGTGAGCGGCGCGCCGAAGAGCAGCGGGAAGTCCCACTCGAAGCGCGGCTGCTGCGCGAAGCGCGCGGTCAAGCTGGCATGCAGGGCGAGGTCGCCCCAGCTGCTGCCGGCGCTCGCCCAGCCGCCGTCGACCACCGGCAGGAAGTGCGTCGAGTCGAGGTACGCGAGAAGCACCGAGAGCGGCACCGTCGTGCCCAGCCACCACGCGCGCAACCCGCGCGGCGTGCGTGCCGTCGCCGGCGCTCCCCGCCTCCGCGCGCACCACCAGCCAACGAGCGCGGCACCCGCCAACACCAGCACCGCCACCACGGCGCCCGCCGCGAAGCCGCACGCCAGCACCGCCAGCCAGCTCACCCACATCCCGCCGAGCACCGAGACGACGCCCGCCGCCGCGAGCCGCTCGGGCCAGCCGATCCTCCCCGGCAGCAGCCGCGCCCAGGCGACGCCCGCGAGCAGCGCCGAGCCCACGAGCAGCAGCGCGCTCACCGGCAACGGCTCGCCCCGGCGGCCGGCGGATTACAATAGGCGCCGATGCAGATCACACAACGACGGGCGGGCGACGTGGTCATCCTCGACCTCAAGGGCAACCTGGTGCGCGGCGTGGGCGACGAGATGCTGCGCGACGCGGTCGACCGGCTGCTCGCCGACAAGAGCGGCAAGCTGCTCATCAACCTCTCCGACGTCACCTTCCTCGACAGCTCCGGCATCGGCGAGCTGGTGGCGAGCAAGAAGGTGGCGGACCAGCTCGGCACGATGCTCAAGTTGATGCAGCTGCCCGAGCGCGTCAAGCACACCCTCAAGCTGTCGCTCATCCTGCCGCTGTTCGAGACCTATCCCAGCGAAGAGGCCGCTCTCGCCGCCTTCGCGGCCGGGAAGCCGTCGCGCGGCAAGGAAGCGGCGTCCTAGGCGCGCGGCTCAGGCCGGCCCGAAGGAGCGGGTGAACAGCTCCTCGATCGCCTGCCGCCCTTCGTCGCTGAGCTCGCGGGTGCCGGTGGCGGCGAAGGCCTGCTCGGGGATGGTAGGGTCGTCGGGCTCCCAATGCCCTTCGCCCCAGGTGAACCACTGGTTGCGCCCCTGGTCGAAGACCGACACCGGGCGGTTGAAGAACTTCGCCAGCTCGACGCCCCAGCCGGTGCCCCCCTTGATGGTGCCGTCGGGCTGGATCCAGCCGACGGCGAAGACGTGGTAGGCGGGCACCACCATGTGGAAGATCGACTGGATGACGCGGCGGATGCGGTCGGCGCGGTGGTAGGTGCGCCCCATGTGGCGGGAGACGATCTCCATCGAGACGTCGCCCTCGCGCAGCTCCTCCTCGCCGAGCTGGCGCACGTTCTTGTCGCGCTCCATCGCGTGCCCTTCGAACGACAGCGTCACCTCGCGCACGCCCCAGCGCTCGGCCTGGCGGCCGAACTCGGCCTCGGTGCCGCGGTGTCCGCCGCTGTAGAGCACGACTTGCGAACGATCCACCATGTCTCCTCCTCGGCCGCTGCCGGCCCGCGGCGGTTTCTACCACGTCTCGCCGGCCGGCCGAAGGAAGCTCGGCCGAAGGAAACCCCGCCCGGAGTGCCTCTAACACACGAGCAGTCCCGCTCCATCGACGACCGAGCCGACCGGGCGACGGCGGCCCGAGGAGCTACGCCCATGAGATCCACCCCTCACCAGCTCCTCCAGTCGCTTGCCGCCGCCGGTATGGCGGGGCTGCTCTTCTCCTGCTGCGTGTCCGCGCCCGTCGCGGCTCAGGAGGAGCCACCCGCGGCGACCTACCAGGGCAGCGCCGAGGTGCAGGTGGTGGAGCTGCCGGTGCAGGTGGTGCGCGACGGCAAACCGGTGCGCGGGCTGCAGCAGGCGGACTTCACCGTCTTCGCCGGCAAGCAGAAGCAGCCGCTGCTCGGCTTCGAGGTGGTCGATCTGTCCATGCTCGCCGCCACTTCGGCGACGCCGACCGGGCCCGCCGGCGTCGACCTGCCGGCGGCCGGCCGCCGCCACTTCCTCTTCCTCTTCGACCTCTCCAGCGCCGATCCGCACGCCCTCGGCCGCGCGCAGGATGCGGCGCTGGAGGTGGTGCGCACCGCGCTCACGCCGACGGACTTCGGCGCGGTCGCCATCTACAGCCCCGCCCGCGGCGCCCGCGTCCTGCTCGCCTTCACCTCCGACCGCGAGCAGCTCGAGCTGGCCCTCACCACGCTGGGCTCGAGCGAGCTCGTCGAGCACCGTTCCGACTGGCTGGGTCTCTCGCTCGGCTTCGCCCGGGAGAAGCTGAGGATGGTCGAGCAGCACGGCGCCGGACCGCCCACCGGCAGCGGCGGCGAGGGTGGAAGCGGCGCCGGCAGCGCGCGAGAGATCGCGTTGCAGGAAATGGTGCGCACCCTCGTCGACCTGCAGGGCGAGGAGGAGCGCGGCCAGGCCGCCAACACCGAGCGGCGGGCGCAGAGCTTCACCCGCAGCCTGCAGGACCTCGCCGAGCTGATGCAGCGCCTCGACGGGCGCAAGTACGTCGTGCTGCTCTCCGAAGGCTTCGACTCGCGGGTGCTGCTTGGCGACCAGCGGCAAGCGGAGCGCAGCCTCGAGACCTCCGACGACGACCAGCGCGCCATCCTGCGCATCGACTCCGAGCGGCGCTTCGGGAGCAGCAAGCTGCAGTCGAGCTTCCGCCACGCCATCGAGGAGATGCGCCGCGCCGATTGCGTCGTGCACGCCATCGACATCGGCCGCATCACCAGCGGCGGCCGCGACGTCGCCGCCGACCTCGTCGAAACGACGGGCGCTCCCGGCCAGCAAGCGCCGCAGCCGGTGCGCGGCGGCGAGGAGACGCTGTTCGCACTCGCCAACGGCACCGGCGGCGCCCTCTACCGCAACTTCAACGACGTCGGCGCGGCGATGCGCAAGGTGCTCGACGTCAGCTCGGTGACCTACCTGCTCACCATCCCGGCGCCGCACGCCACCGACGAGACCGGCTTCGTGTCGCTGCGCGTCGAGGTGCGCGGCGCCAAGCCGTCGGAGGTGAGCGCCCGCGGCGGCTTCTACGCCAACCCGACGCCGCTGCAGCAGCTGGCGGCGGCGGAGCGGCTGCGCATCGGCGCCCAGGTGCTCGAGGGGCGGGCCGGCGGCGCCGTGCATACGGCGATGGTCGGCGTGCCGCTCGCCGACGGCAGCGGCGCCTGCGCGGTGGTCGAGGTCGACGGCGCGAGCCTGCTCGAAGGGCACGTCGGCGACATGGTCTCCGCCGAGGTGATGGTCTACGCCTTCGACCAGGCGGGCGCCATCCGGGCGGTGGCTCGGCAGCTGGTGGGCATGGACCTCAACGTCGTCGGCACCAAGCTGCGCGGCACCGGCTTCAAGCTCTTCGCCAACCTCGACCTGCCCGCCGGCGAGTACCAGCTGCGCACGCTGGTGCGCAACACCGTCTCCACCCGTTACGGCATCGCCGTGGCGCCGCTCGTCGTGCCAGGCGCGAAGGCCGGCGCTTCGCTCGCCGGCGTCTTCGTCGAGCCGCCGGGGCGCGATTGGCTGCTGGTGCGCGACACTGGCGCGGGGCAGCCGCTCGCCTACCCGTTCACGCTCGGCGAGCGCGTGGTGGTGCCGGCGGCGGCACCGACGCTGCGCGCCGGCGAGACGGCGACGCTGTGGATCGAGGCCCCGGCCGGCTCCTCGCTCGAGGGCGTGGTCAAACGCGGCGACGGCGCCGTGGCGGCGAGCGCGCCGCTGCGGCTCGGCGAGCGCACCCCGGAGGCCGCGGCCGAGCGGCTGCTGGCGACGTTCTCGCCCACCGGCCTGCCGCCCGGCGGCTACACCCTCGAAGTGCGGGCGCCGGGCACCGCAACGCCGGCGAGCAGCCTGAGCTTCAGCGTCGAGTAGCGGCGCCAAACTCCCGAGGAGCAACGACCATGAGATCCACCCCTCGCCCGCTCCTCCACCCGGTGGCCACCGCCGCCGGTATGGCCGCGCTGCTGCTCTCCTCGCTGCTCGCCGGGCCCGGCGCGGCGCAGGAGGAGACGCCGCCCGCGGCGACCTACCAGGGCAGTGCCGAGGTGCAGGTGGTCGAAGTGCCGGTGCAGGTGGTGCGCGACGGCAAGCCGGTGCGCGGCCTCAAGCAGGCGGACTTCACCGTCTTCGCCGGCAAGCAGAAGCAGCCGTTGCTCGGCTTCGAGGTGGTCGACCTGTCGCTGCTCGACGCCGCCTCGCCGGTGGCGGCCACGGCGCCGGTAACCATCGACCTGCCGGCCGCCGGCCGGCGCCACTTCCTCTTCCTCTTCGACCTCTCCACCGTCGACCCGAACGCGCTGGGCCGCGCGCAGGACGCCGCCCTCGACGTGGTGAACACGGCGCTGACGCCGGTCGACCTGGCGGCGGTCGGGACCTACAGCCCGGCCCGCGGCGCCCGCGTGCTGCTCGCCTTCACCTCCGACCGCGACCAGCTGCGGCTCGCCCTCGAGACCCTGGGGTCGAGCGAGCTCGTCGAGCACCGCGCCGACTGGCTCGGGCTCACCATCGGCTTCTCCAAGGACAAGTTGCGGGCGTCGGAGAGGTACGGAGGTCGCTCTCGCGGCGAGCCCGGTGGCGACGAAGGTGAGGACCGCGGGCCCACCGCCCGTCAGCTCGCGCAGCAGGAGACGATGAAGGCGCTCATCGAGGTGCAGCAGCAGGAGGAGCGCGGCGAAGCCCAGAACGTGCAGCAGCGGGCGCAGAACTTCTCGCGCAGCCTGCGCGACCTCGCCGACCTCATGCAGCGCATCGACGGCCGCAAGTACGTGGTGCTGCTCTCCGAGGGCTTCGACTCGGCGGCGCTGCTCGGCGACCAGAAGAAGGCGGCGACCAACCTCGACACCGAGGAGGACGGCCAGCTCACCGTTATGCGCGGCGACTCCAACATGCGCTTCGGCAGCAGCAAGCTGCAGGCGGCGTTCCGCCAGACCATCGAGGAGATGCGCCGCGCCGACTGCGTCGTCCACGCCATCGACATCGGCCGCGCGACGAGCGGCACGCGCTCGATCGACAGCGAGCTCACCGCCGTCGGCGCCGGTGACCCCGAGCTGACCCGCCGCGGCGAGGAGACGTTGTTCGCGCTCGCCAACGGCACCGGCGGCTCGCTCTACCGCAACTTCAACGACGTCGGCGCGGCGATGCGCAAGATGCTCGACATCAGCGCGGTCACTTACCTGCTCACCATCCCCGCTCCGGTGACGACGGCGACCGACGGCTTCGTGCCGCTGCGCGTCGAGGTGCGCGGCGCCAAGGCCTCCGAGGTGTCCGCCCGCGCCGGCTTCTACACCAAGCCCACCGCCATCCAGCAGATGGCGATGGCCGAGCGGCTGCGCATCGGCGCCCAGGTGATCGAGGGGCGAGCCGGCGGCAACGTGCGGGTGGCGATGGTGGGCGTGCCGCTGCCCGCGGGCGACGCCGGCGGCAGCGCCTGCGCGGTGGTCGAGGTCGACGGCAGGAGCCTGCTCGAAGGGCACGTCGGCGACATGGTCTCGGCCGAGGTGATGGTCTACGCCTTCGACAAGGCGGGCAGCATCAAGGCGGTGGCTCGGCAGCTGGTGGGCATGGACCTCAACGTCGTCGGCACCAAGCTGCGCGCCACCGGCTTCAAGCTCTTCGCCAACCTCGACCTGCCACCGGGCGAGTACCAGCTGCGGACGCTGGTGCGCAACACCCTCTCCACCCGCTACGGCATCGCCGTGGCGCCGCTGGTGCTCCCCGGCGAGGCGGCCGGGACGGCGTTGTTGGCCGGCGTCTTCGTCGAGCCCTCGGATCGCGACTGGCTGCTGGTGCGCGACACCAGCTCCGGGCGCCCCTTCGCCTACCCCTTCACCGTCGGCGATCGGGTGATGGTGCCGGCGGCGGCGCCGCGACTGCATGCGAGCGAGCCGGCGACGCTGTGGATCGAGGCGCCGGCGGACGCGGCGGCGCTCGAGGGCGTGGTCAAGCGGGGCGACGGTGCGGTGGCGATCAACGCCGCGCTACGGCTTGGCGAGCGCGCGGAGTCGGCGGCTTCCGACCGCATGCTCGCCACCTTCTCGCCTGCCGGCCTGCCGCCGGGAGGCTACACGCTCGAGGTGCGGGTGCCGGGCAGCGCCGCGGCGCCGCGCACCTTGGCATTTACCATCGAATAGCGCCGCTCACCACAAGTCGTCGTAGCGCGGCACCAGGGCGCGATTGGCGGGCGCGTCGCAGGCGTAGGTCTCCGGGCCGATGCGCTGCACGCTGGCAAAGCCGGCGGACCGCAGGATGGCTTCGGTCGCTGGGCGGTTGGGAAACCACCAGTTGCTGGGATCGCCGTTGGCGCAACGTTCGACGAAGAGCATGGCGGGATAGCCGGGCGCCGCGAGGGTGCCGTCGTTGTGCGAGAAGTCGTCGATCGGCTGGCCGCCGTGCGAGGTCTCGCCGCGCTCCACGGTCTGCAGGAAGAGCCGCTCGCGGGTGCGCAACGCCAGGCGGTCGAGCACGAAGAGCGGCGAGCGCAGGTGGTAGAAGAGGCCGAGGAAGAGCACGAAGTCGAACTCCTCGCGGTCCTCCCAGCAGGTGCGATAGACGTTCTCGTGACGCAGCTCGACGTCGACGCCCAGCGCCGCGGTGACCAGCCGCGCCTGCTCGATGTTGCGTTCGCGGATGTCGATGCCGACCACGCGCTCGGCGCCGCGCCGCTTCATCATCGCGGCGAAATAGCCGGAGTTGCACGACAGGTCGAGGACCGTCTTGCCGCTGAGGTCTTCCGGCACCCACGGCTCGATGAGGCGCCAGCGCTGCTGCGGATAGTTGCCCCTGGCGGGGTTGGTCCACACGCCCGGCGCGAGCTCGACGTTGTGGTACCAGGGCGCCAGCGACTCGATCTGCTGGCGCAGCTCGCGCTCGTCCATGCCCTCAACGACGGCGGCTACTCGCCGTAGGGCACCCAGATGTTCTTCACCTGGGTGCCGCGGCGCAGCAGCTCGCGGCCCGCAGCCTGCTCGGCGTCGTACCAGTCGCGGCGCTTGCCGTAGTTGACCCAGGTCTGCTTGAGGTTGCCGATCGAGGTGCGCTCGACCGCCGCGCTCCCCGCCGCCGAGCCGACGTACCACAGCGCGTCGACGCCGTCGTGCAAGGCCAGCACCTCGGCCAGCTCGTCGGCGATGCCGGTGACGATGTTGACCGCGCCACCCGGCAGGTCCGAGGTGTCGAACACCTGGTAGAGGTCGACGGCGGCGAGCGGGCAGCGCTGCGAGGGCACCGCCACGACGCGGTTGCCCATGGCGATGGCGGCGCCGACGAGCGACACGAAGGCGAGCAGCGGCGCCTCCGGCGGGCAGACGACGCCCATTACTCCCAGCGGCTCGGGCATCGCCAGCGTCACGTTGCGGAACGGCGTGTGGTGCACGGCGCCGTCGTACTTGTCGGCCCACGCCGCCCAGTGGAAGAGGCGCGCGAGCGACGCCTCCACCTCGCGGCGCGCCGCCTTCCTGCCGCCGCCCGACCACTCGTCGAGGCGGTCGACGAGCTCGGCATCGCGGGCGGCGAGGTTCTCGGCGATGTAGAAGAGCACCTGCGCACGGTTGTGGCCGGTGGCGTGGGTCCACCCCTCGGCCTTGCGCGCCGCCTCCACCGCGTTGCGGATGTCCTTGCGGTTGCCGCGGCCTACCTCGCCGACGAGGCGGCCGCCCTCCCCCACCACGGGCAGCACGTAGGGCGCGTCGGGGCGCACCTGGGCGCCGCCGACGTACATCTTCGGCGTGCGGTCGATGCGCGGCAGGCGACCGCCGGTCTCGGCGCCCTCCTCCGGCTCAGGCAGCGTGAAGTCGATGTCCTCGTACGACGGCAGCTTCTTCTCGTACGCCGGCTTCAAGTACTCGAACAACCCCTCGCGCCCGCCCTCGCGGCCGAAGCCGCTCTCGCGGTAGCCGCCGAAGCCGGCGGCGGCGTCGAAGAGGTTCGTGCAGTTGACCCACACCACGCCGGCCTTGATCTTCGGCGCAATGTCGAGGGCGAGGTTGAGGCTCTCGCTCCACACGCTCGCGGCGAGACCGAAGCGCGTGTTGTTGGCGAGCTCCACCGCCTCGACCGGCGTGCGGAAGGTCATCGCCACCAGCACCGGCCCGAAGATCTCCACCTGTGCGATGGTCGACGACGGCGAGACGTCGGTGAACAGCGTCGGCGGGTAGAACCAGCCTTCGGTCGGGCACGCCCACGACGGCTGCCAGCAGGTCGCCCCCTCCTCCTTGCCCTTCGCCACCAGCTCCTGGATCTTCTGCAGCTGCACGGGCGCCACGATGGCGCCGATGTCGACCGCTTTGTCGAGCGGGTCGCCGACGCGAAGCGTCTCCATGCGCGCCTGGAGCTTGCGCACCATGGCGTCGGCGATGCCCTCTTGCAGCAGCAGCCGCGAGCCGGCGCAGCAGACCTGCCCCTGATTGAACCAGATGGCGTCGACGACGCCTTCGACCGCACTGTCGAGGTCGGCGTCCTCGAAGACGACGAACGGCGACTTGCCGCCGAGCTCGAGCGACAGCTTCTTGCCGCTGCCGGCGGTGGCCTCGCGGATGATGCGGCCGACGTCGGTCGAGCCGGTGAAGGCGACCTTGTCGACGTCGGGGTGGTTGACCAGCGCGGCGCCGGTGCGGCCGTCGCCGGTGATGATGTTGACGACGCACGGCGGCAGCCCGACGTCGGCGCACAGCTCGGCGAAGGCGAGCGCGGTGAGCGGCGTGAACTCGGCGGGTTTGAGCACCACCGTGTTGCCGCAGGCGAGCGCCGGCGCGATCTTCCACGCCAGCATGAGCAGCGGGAAGTTCCACGGGATCACCTGGCCGACGACGCCCACCGGCGCGTAGCCGGGCAGCTCGCTATCGAGCAGCTGGCACCAGCCGGCGTGGTGGTAGAAGTGGCGGGCGACCAGCGGCACGTCGATGTCGCGCGTCTCGCGGATCGGCTTGCCGTTGTCCATCGTCTCCAGCACGGCGAAGAAGCGGGCGCGGCGCTGCAGGCCGCGGGCGATTGCGTAGAGGTAGCGGGCCCGGGCGTGCGGCGCGAGACCTTGCCAATCGGGCAACGCCTTGCGGGCCGCCTTCACCGCAGCGTCGACGTCCTTGTCGCTTGCCTGCGCGACGCGCGCGATCACCTTCCCGTTGGCCGGCGTCAGCGTCTCGAAGGACTCCTCCGTCTTCGGCTTCGTCCACTTGCCGCCGATGAAGAGGCCGAAGCTGCGCCCATGGCGCTCGAGCCACTCCTCCACCGGCCCGGCGCTCTCGGGAGCGGGGCCGTAGTCGAGGGTGGTGAGGATGTCGGCGACGCTGGCCATGCGGCTCCTTCTCTACGCGACCGGATGCCGGTTGTACGCCGAGTAGCGGCCGGTCGTGAAGTGCTCGAGCTGGCGCTCGACGTCGGCGAGGAGGCTGCTGGCGCCGAAGCGGAAGAGTGCCGGCTCCATGTGCTCGCGCCCGAGCTCCTCCTTCATCAGGATCAGCCACGCCAGCGCGTCCTTGGCCTGCGAGATGCCGCCCGCCGGCTTGAAGCCGATGCGGAAGCCGGTCTTCTCCCAGTACTCGCGGATCGAGCGCACCATCACCAGCGACACCGGCAGCGTGGCGTTGACCGACTCCTTGCCGGTGGAGGTCTTGATGAAGTCCGCGCCCGCCATCATGCACACCAGCGAGGCGCGGTAGACGTTGCGCAGCGTGCCCAGTTCGCCGGTGGCGATGATGGTCTTGAGATGCGCCTCGCCGCAGGCGGAACGGAAGGCGCGCACCTCGTCGTAGAGCGCCGGCCAGTTCTGGGTGAGCACGTGGGAGCGGGTGATGACGATGTCGATCTCCTCGGCGCCCGCGGCCACCGAGGCGCCGATCTCCGCCACCCGCTGCTCGAAGGGCGAGAGCCCCGCCGGGAAGCCCGTCGACACCGCGGCCACCGGGATCCCCGAGCCGCGCAGCGCTGCCACCGCGGTGGCGACGAAATGGTGGTAGACGCACACCGCGGCGACCTTGAGGTCGAGGTCGGGCACGCCGAGGTCGGCGAGCAGGTCGCGGCGCACCGGCGAGCGCGCCTTGGCGCACAACCGCTCGACGCGCCCCGGCGTGTCGTCGCCGGAGAGCGTCGTCAGGTCCATGCAACGCACCGCGTGCAGCAGCCACGCCGCCTGCCACGCTTTCTTCACCGTGCGGCGGGTGGTGAGCGTGGCGGTGCGGCGCTCGATGGCGCTCTTGTTGACCTGCACGCCGCGCAGCCAGTCGAGCTCGAGCGGCGTGCCCGGGTTACGGCTCACCAGCAACGCGGAGAGGGAGGAGGTCTCCTGCAGCATGGCCGGGCCCAATCTTAACCGCGTTAGGATGAGCGGGAGTGAAGGCGCCCCGCTCCCGGCACGACTCACCGGAGGTGACCATGGCCCGTCGCGTCCTCCCTGGCTTGCTACTCCTCTCCGCTCTCCTCCCCCTCGCCTGCTCGAAGCCGCAGGCCGAGCCCCCATCCCAGCCGGCGCCCGCCGGCGGAGTCGGCGTCGCGGCAGGCGGCGGCGACAACGCCGCGCCCGCGGCGGCAGCGCCGGCGAGCGAAGCGGCGCCGGCAGCGCCCGCGCCCGCCGCGCCGGCGGGGGCCGTCATCGCCAGCCAGGACACCAACTGGCCCGGCGTCGTCGCCGAGGTGACCGAGCTGCGCCGCAAGGGCAACACGCTCACCGTCAAGGTCCGCTTCCGCAACGGCGGCACCGACCCACAGCAGGTCGAGGTCAAGTTCGACGAGACCTACCTGATGGACGCGGCGAACGCCAAGAAGTACGAGGTGCTGCGCGACGAGAAGGGCGTCTACATCGCCGCCAACCGCAGCGGCTGGAACGACCGCTGGTACGACACCCTCAAGCCCGCCGACTCGCACCTGGTATGGATCAAGTTCCCGGCGCCGCCGCCGGAGGTCACCGCCATCATCATCAACGTGCCCAACACGCCGCCCTTCGAAGACGTCGCCATCCAGGACGGCTGACGGTGCTTCGCCGCGCTCCTCTCGTTTGGGCGGCAGCGGCCCTCGCCGCCGCGAGCCTCGCCGCCGAGGCGCCCTACGCCGACGCCGACGACCCCGCAACCGTCGCCGCCGCGGAGGCGGCGGTGGCGCGGCTCGGCGCCAAGCGGGCGCTCCAAGTCATCGCGGCCGTGCGCGCGATCCCCGGTCTGGTGGTCGGGATCGGCGGCGGCGGCACCGGCATCGTCGCCACGGTGCAGCAGCTCGAGCAGGCCAAGCGCGACCTCGGCGCCGAGGAGACGGCGCTGGTGGTGCGCGTCGAGCTGCCCGCCGACGTGCTGTTCGACTTCGACAAGGCCGACATCCGCGCCGACGCCGCCAACGCGCTGGCGCAGCTCGCCACCATCATCGCCGCCTACCCGAACGGACGCGTCGAGCTCCTGGGCCACACCGACAGCAAAGGCGATGACGCCTACAACCAGCGGCTCTCCGAACGCCGCGCGCAGTCGGTGGCGAGCTGGCTCGCCGCCAAGCACGGCGTCGACCCGGCGCGCCTGACGACTCGCGGCTGGGGCGAGGCCAAGCCGGTGGCCGACAACGCCACCGACGAAGGCCGCCAGAAGAACCGCCGCGTCGAGGCGATCGTCCACAAGCAGTAGTCGGCGATTGCCAGGCGTCGAGATCGCTTCGTCGCTTTGCTCCTCGCGATGACGTTTGGATGTCATCGCGAGCGAAGCGAAGCGATCTCGATGGCCCGCCTGGCAGGTTCCTTGCTCCCGCCCCGGACGTGCAGCCAACGACGCCGCCTCGCCGCCCGGGCCCGCCGGCGCGCCCGGACTCCACGAGGGTGGTGTGGCCGCGGCGCCCCAAACAGCGCGCACTCGTGCCGCCTCCGCCCCCTGCGCCCTCACCCGGCGCCACGGTGCCGCCGCTGCCGCCGGCGCCGGAGCCCTACTTCGACTGGCACCGCGCTGCTCGCGTCGGCGCCCTGATCATCGCCGCGCTGCTGGTCACCGGCGGCGTCGCCTGGACCCGCTGCGGCATCCGCGGCTGCCCCGACGTCGGCCGCCTCGCCGCCTACCAGCCTGACGGCGCGCCGCTGGTGCTCGACCGCTACGGCCGCGAGGTGGGCACGCTGGCGCTGATGAACCGCAAGGTGGTCAAGCTCGCGGACCTCCCCGCCCACGTCGCCGATGCCTTCATCGCCGTCGAGGACAAGCGCTTCCGCGAGCACCACGGCGTCGACCCGCACCGCATCTTCGGCGCCCTGCTCGCCAACCTGCGCGCCGGCGACATCCGCCAGGGCTCGAGCACCATCACCATGCAGCTCGCCCGCAACCTCTTCCCCGAGCGCATCCCGGGGCAGCACCAGACGCTCTCCCGCAAGCTGCTCGAGGCGCGCGTCGCCGGCTCGATCGAGCGCGCCTACGACAAGGACGAGATCCTCGAGCTCTACTTGAACCACATCTACTTCGGCGGCGGCACGCGCGGCATCGAGGCGGCGTCGCAGTACTACTTCCGCCACCCGGCGTCGAAGCTCACCCTTTCCGAAGCCGCACTGCTCGCGGCGATGCCCAAGGCGCCGACCCACTATGACCCGCGCCGTCACGCGACGCGCGCGCGCGAGCGCCGCGACCTCGTGCTGACGCTGATGGAGGAGCAGGGCCGCATCGACCATTCCGACGCGGAGGCGGCGCGTCATCGCAGCCTCGGTGTGTCCCGCAGCCCGCGCAAGCTGGTGCAGGCGGAGCCCTTCGCCGGTTGGTTCCTCGAAGAGGTGCGGCGCCAGCTCGAGGATCGCTTCGGCGATGGCTTCTACCGCGAACGCCTGCGCATCATCACCACCCTCGACGCGCGCGCGCAACGCGCCGCCGAGCGCGAGCTCGACGCCCAGCTCACGCGCATCGAGAACGGCGCCTGGGGCCGCTTCCGCGGCGCCCGCTACACGGCGGCGCAGCAAGGAGACGAGGAGGGCACCGACTACCTGCAGGGCGCCGTCATCTTCGTCGAGGCGCGGACGGGCGACGTGCTCACCTGGGTGGGCGGCCGCGACTTCCGGCACTCGCGCTTCGACCGCGTCGAGCAGGCGCGCCGCCAGGTGGGCAGCGCCTTCAAGCCCTTCGTCTACGCCGCGGCGCTGGCGGCCGGGATCCCGCCGACGCAGCGCCTCTCCGACGAGCCGCTGGAGATCCGCTTCACCGGCGGCGAGGTCTGGCGGCCGCGCAACTTCGGCGACTCCTACCTGCCGTCGGTGACGATGCGCGACGCCCTAGTGCAGTCGCGCAACGTCGCCACCGTGCGGCTCGCCGAGTCGGTGGGCATCGAGCGCATCGCCGACCTCGCCGAAGAGACCGGCATGCCCAAGGTGCCGCTGCAGCCCTCGTCGGCGCTCGGCGCCTCGTCAGCGACGCCGCTCGAGCTCACCCGCGCCTACACCGCCTTCGCCAACCTTGGCACCGAGGTGCGCCCGCGCTTCATCCTGCGCGTCGAAGATCCCGACGGCGAGGTGCTGTGGAGCGCGGACGAGGAAGGGGACGGACGGCAGGTGATCGACCCCGCCGTGGCCTTCGTCGTCACCGACCTGCTGCGCGACGCCGTGCGCCGCGGCACCGGCACGCCCGCCGCCGCCGTCGGCCTGCCGGTGCCCGCCGCCGGCAAGACCGGCACCACCAACGAGCGGCAGGACGTCTGGTTCGCCGGCTACACGCCCGACGTCGTCGGCACGGTGTGGATGGGCTTCGACCAGCCGCACACCATCGTGCCCGGCGCGAGCGGCGGCACGCTGGCGGCGCCGGTGTGGGGCCGCATCGTGCGCAACATCTACAGCCACCGCCGGCGCCCCGGCGGCTGGGCCGCGCCCGCCGGTGTCGTCTTCCGCAGCGTGGACACGATGACCGGCGACGTGCTCGCCGACGGCTGCGGCCCGGCCTCCGGCCGCAGCTACCGGGAGGTCTTCCTAGCCGGCGCCGAGCCGCCGACGGTCTGCCCCAGCGGCGGAGCCGGCTGGTGGCAGCGGGTGCAAGGGTGGTTCGGTGCCGGTTCGCCGTATCCGCTGCCGGAGGCCACGCCGACGCCGATGATGGAGCCGTTGCCGTCGCTGCCTCCCGACGTGGAGGCGCTGCCGCTCGGAAGCGAGGAACCGACCGAGGGCGCTACGGCACCCGACCTGACGCCGTTCGCGCCGAGCCGCGAGGGTGAGGGCGAGCCTACGGGCGGCGAGCAGCTGCCACCGGTGGAATCGGGCACGCCGCCGCGCGTGCAACCGCCCCCGCGTCCGCCGCAAACGCTGCCGCCGGTCGAGCCTTCGGCACCGGCCGAGCCGGAGGAGCCGCCGGCCGCCGAGGAGCCGGAGCCCGAGCCGAGCGGCACACCTCCGGGATCTCCCGTATCCTTGCGGCGCTCGTGGGCAACGCACGCGGCATCGCATCGCGACCGGCCTGCGAGCTGATCGTCGCCTCCACCTGGAACGGCGAAGCGATCCCGGCGGACGAGCAGGTGCGCGTGCGGTTGCGGCTCGATGCGCGCGCGCTGCGCCTCGCCATCGACGCGCCGTTTCACGGTGACCCGCCCCCTTCAGGCGCGCCCGGCCCCACCGACTGGTTGTGGGAGCACGAAGTGGTCGAGCTGTTCGTCGCCGGCGCCGCCGACGAGAGCGGCGTGCCGTACACGGAAATCGAGCTGTCGCCGTGGGGGCACCACCTGGTGCTGCGGCTGCACGGCGTCCGCCGGCGCGTCGCCGAGAGGCTACCTATCGCGTTTCGCGCGAGGCGTCGCGGCGACCGCTGGCTCGGCGCAGCGCGCCTCGACCGCGCGCTGCTGCCGCCGCCTCCGTGGCGGGTCAACGCGTTCGCAATCCACGGAACGCGTGAGGCGCGGCATTACCTTGCCGCAACGCCACTGCCTGGTGAAAGTCCGGACTTTCACCAACCCGAGCGGTTCGCCGCGCTCGCGATCCCAGGGCAGGAGTAAGCTCCGCCGCGTGCCGGCAGGCACCGCATTCGCAATGGTTGCCGCGGAAGCGAAGGGAGGTTTTGGATGATCCGCAGATCGATCCTCGGCCTGGGAGCGGCGCTCGTCGCGCTGGTTTGCAGCGCCTGCGAACACGCCGCCCAAGCGGTCAACGAAACGCAAGCCGGGCAGTCGAGCGTGCCCGCCGTCACGACGACGACCGAAGCCGCTCCGGCGATCGCCGCAGCGAAGCCGGCCACCGGCGGGCCGGCGCCGCCCTCCGGCGCTCCGGTGCCCGGCGACCCCAACGAGGTCCGCCGCATCTCCCTCGAGGAAGCCAACGCGCTGCGCGAGTCCGGTCGCGGCGTCATCGTCGACGTGCGCGACCTCGCCAGCTACAGCACGGGCCACATCGCCGGCGCGCTCCACATCCCGCTCGCCGAGCTCGCGCAGCGCCTGGGAGAGCTGCCGCGCGACAAACCGATCGTCACCTACTGCGCCTGACACCAGGAAGCCACCAGCGCCCGTGCGGCGCTGCTGCTGCAGCAGAATGGGTTCAGCGAAGCGGTGACGCTGCTCGGGGGCATCGCGGCCTGGCGTGGGGCCGGGCTGCCCACCGAGCCCTAGTGCGTCAGCTTGCGGTACTTGATCCGGTGCGGCTGGTCCGCTTCCGCGCCTAGCCGCTTGCGCCGGTCCGCCTCGTAGTCTTGGTAGTTGCCCTCGAACCACACCACCTCGCTGTCGCCCTCGAAGGCGAGGATGTGGGTGGCGATGCGGTCGAGGAACCAGCGATCGTGGCTGATCACCATGACGCAACCGGCGAAGTCGAGCACCGCCTCCTCCAGCGCGCGCAGGGTGTCGACGTCGAGGTCGTTGGTGGGCTCGTCGAGCAACAACAGGTTGCCGCCGCTTTTGAGCAGCTTGGCGAGGTGCAGCCGGTTGCGCTCGCCGCCCGAGAGGTCGCGCACCTTCTTCTGCTGATCGGCGCCACGGAAGGTGAACGCCGAGGCGTAGGCGCGGGCGTTGATCTCGCGCTTCCCCACCGTCAAGATCTCGCGGCCGCCGTCGGAGATCTCCTCGAACAGCGTGCGGTCGCCGTTGAGCGTCTCGCGGCTCTGGTCGACGTAGGACAGCGCCACCGTCTCGCCCAGCCGCAGCGCGCCCGAGTCGGGCTTCTCCTGGCCGACGATCATGCGGAACAGCGTCGTCTTGCCGGCGCCGTTGGGGCCGATGATGCCGACGATGCCGGCGGGCGGCACGATGAACGACAGCTCGTCGATGAGCAGCTTGTCGCCGTAGGCCTTGGTGAGCCCCTTCGCCTCCACCACCACGTCGCCGAGACGCGGGCCGGGCGGGATGCTGATCTCCAGCGCGCCCTGCCGCTTCTCCACCGACTTGTCTTCGGCCAGTAGCTCCTCGTACGAGCGCAGGCGGGCCTTGCCCTTGGCGTGCCGTGCGCGCGGCGCCATGCGCACCCACTCGAGCTCGTGCTCCAGCGTGCGCTGGCGCGCCGACGCCTGCTTCTCCTCTTGCGCCAGGCGCTTCGCCTTCTGTTCGAGCCAGCTCGAATAGTTTCCCTCCCACGGGATGCCGGCGCCGCGGTCGAGCTCGAGGATCCACCCGGCAACGTTGTCGAGGAAGTAGCGGTCGTGCGTCACCGCCACCACCGTGCCGGCGTAGTCGTGCAGGAAGCGCTCGAGCCACGCCACCGACTCGGCGTCGAGGTGGTTGGTGGGCTCGTCGAGCAGCAGCAGGTCGGGCTTCTCGAGCAGCACGCGGCAGAGCGCCACGCGCCGCCGCTCGCCGCCCGAAAGCGTCGTCACGTCGGCGTCGCCGGGCGGCAGGCGCAGCGCATCCATCGCCACCTCGAGCGTGCGGTCGAGCTCCCAGCCGTTGGCGGCCTCGATGGCGTCCTGCACGCGCGTGTACTCGGCCATCACCTTGTCCATCTCGTCGCCGCCGAGGTCCTCGCCCATCTTGCCGGTGAGCTCGTCGAAGCGCTCGAGCAGCCGCCGCGTGCTGGAGACGGCCTCCTCGACGTGCTGGCGCACGTTCTTCGCGGGGTCGAGCACCGGCTCTTGCGGCAGGTAGCCGACGGTGAACCCTTCGCCGAGGAACGACTCGCCCGCGAAGTCCTTGTCGACGCCGGCCATGATGCGCAGCAGCGTCGACTTGCCAGCTCCGTTTGCACCGAGTACGCCGATCTTGGCGCCGTGGTAGAAGGACAGCCAGATGCCGCGCAGGATCTCCTTGCCCTGCGGCGTCACCTTGCGCAGATTCTTCATGGTGTAGATGAACTGAGGCATGGCGATGGCTCCTGGGAATTCGCGGAACGTCGAGGGCGGAGGGGAATCGCCGGCGGACGCCGGCGCGCGCCATGATCCCACATCGACGCGGCGGCTTCCAGGCGGCGCGTGGGTGATGCGCAGGCACTAGCATCCGCGCGTGCGCGAGGTCCACGTCGTCGGCGCCGCCATCGTTCGCGAGGGCTGTTGCCTCGCGGCGCGGCGCGGGCCGGGGATGCGGCTGCCCGGAAAGTGGGAGTTCCCCGGCGGCAAGGTCGAGGACGGCGAGGACCCGCGCGCCGCGCTCGCGCGTGAGGTCCGTGAGGAGCTGGGGCTCGAGATCGAGGTGGGCGAGGTCCTCG
>DATNCU010000309.1:0-3407 GCA_035607145.1 Thermoanaerobaculia bacterium | reverse complement strand
ACAGATGGCGCAGCAGACCAAGTAGCGACCGCCGCTGTGGTGCCTCCGCGGCCCGGAGTCGGCATCGATACTTGACACGTCAAGTAATCTGCTGTACCCTCCTCTCGTGCCGCGACGTCCCCAGATCCTCGATGAGCTGCGCCAGACGCGCCCGTTCCCCTCGCGGGCCGACGAGGCGCTGGTGAGCCTGCTCCGTACGACAGACGTGGTGCGCCGCCACCTCGGCCGCTGCACCGACGCTTCCGAGGTGACGCCGCAGCAGTACAACGTGCTGCGCATCCTGCGCGGCGCGGGTGAGGACGGGATCCCGACGCTCGAGATTGCCTCGCGGATGATCGAACAGACTCCGGGGATCACGCGGCTGCTCGACCGCCTCGAGGCGAAGGGGCTGGTGCGGCGCGAGCGCTGCCCGGAGGACCGGCGGCAGGTGCTGTGCTGGATCACCGAGCCGGGCCTGGCGTTGCTGGCCGAGCTCGAGAAGCCTGTCGCGCAGGCGGCGAAGGATGCCTTCCGCAACCTCACGGCTACCGAGGTCGAGACGCTGCTTCGCCTGCTCGAGCGGCTGCGCTCGACTTGCACCGCCACCGCCTGACCCCTTTTTTTCGGAGGAAACATGACTAGTCAACGTTCGCTCAGTCAACCACAACCGCTCTCCCCTGCTCGCCATCCCGAAAGGAGCCTCGCCATGCGCAAGACGCTCGCCTTCCTCTCGCTCACCGCCCTCCTCGCCCTCGGCGTCGCGCTGCCCGCCGGCGCCGCCACCGACACCTGGACGGTCGACAAGGAGCACTCCACCGTCAGCTTCCAGGTCCGCCACTTCGTGACCAAAGTGCGCGGCCAGTTCGACGCCTTCCAGGGCACCGTGCTCCTCGACCCGCAGCACCCCGAAGCCGGCTCGGTCGAATTCACCATCGACGCCAAGAGCATCGACACCGACTCCCCCAAGCGTGATGAGCACCTGCGCTCGCCCGACTTCTTCGACGTGGCCAACAATCCGCAGATCACCTTCAAGAGCCGGAAGGTCGTGCCGCTCGCTCCCGGCCGCTTTGCCGTCGCCGGCACGCTGACCATGCGCGGCGTCGCACGCGAGGTGACGCTGCCGGTCGAGCTGCTCGGCACCACCAACGACCCGTGGGGCAACGTGCGCGCCGGCTTCGCCACTGCACTCACGCTCGACCGCAAGGACTACGGCATCAACTGGAACAAAGCGCTCGACACCGGCGGCGCCGTGCTCGGCGACGAGGTCGAGATCGACATCCAGCTCGAGACCATCCGCCAGAAGCCGCAACCGGCGCGCTGAGGGCGCGCGCTCTCCCCTGCCAGGAGAAGGGCCGGTGCCGCGGCGGTGCCGGCCTTTTTCTTTTCCCGGAAATCGGGAGAGAATGGCGCCTTCCCGCCCGGCCATGGAGAGACAGCGCCGCTTCCCGCGCATCCCGTCCGCCAACACCGTGCTCGTGGCGCAGGTGGACGGCGAGCAGGTGGACCACTTCGCTCGCACCAAGACGGTGGGGCTGGGCGGCTGCGGCTTTCACTACCCGGAGCCGCTGGTGCCCGGCGCCATCGTCGAGCTGATGATCGCGGTGCGGCCGGAGGCGATCAAGACGCTGGCGCGCGTCGTCTACCAGCACCCGGCCGCGGCCGGTGACGGCTTCGAGGTGGGCGTCGAGTTCCTCGCCCTCGAGCCCGAGCACCGCCACACGTTGGAGCAGCTGCTCGGTCCCGAGGCCGAGGCTCCCGGCATTCCGATCTAGTCGGAAGCACGCCCCTGGCGGGCTGAGCCTCCCGTGGAGCGGGAGCGGAGCAAGCTAGGTGCCACGCCGCCCTCGCGCGAGCCCACTGACGTGGCACGGCAGTTGCCCTCACCTCTGCGAAAAGGAGGCTCAGCCATGACCGATACCACGTGGATCCTCATCGCGCTGCTCGCCGCCGTCGTCGTGCTGGTGGCGGCGCTGGCGCTCTGGCGGTGGAGCCGCAGCCGCGCGCTTCGCCGGCAGTTCGGCCCCGAGTACGACCACACGCTGGAAACCGCCGGCAAGCGCGGCCTTGCCGAGCGCGAGTTGCTGGAACGCCGCCATCGCGTCGAGAAGCTCAAGCTGCGCGACCTCAGCGACGAGGAGCGGCGCGATTTCGGCGGCCGTTGGCGCGGCCTGCAAGTCGATTTCGTCGACCGCCCGCGGCAGGCGGTGGAAGCCGCCAACAAGCTGATCGCCGCCGTGATGGAAGCGCGCGGCTACCCCGGCGGCGATTTCGACCAGCGGCTCGCCGACGCCTCGGTCGAGCACGCGCGGCTCGTCCCCGACTATCGCGAGGCGCGGGAGATCGCCGAGCGCAGCCGCAGCGGCGAGGCGAGCACCGAGGACATGCGGCGCGCGGTGGTCTGCTACCGCAATCTCTTCCAGGCGCTACTCGGCGTGGAGGAGGTGCCGCCGCTCGAGGCTACCGAGAGCGCCCGCGAGCTACGCCACTGAGATTCATCCCACCCCTATCCCCCCGTCCCCCTGCCCCTCATCTTTGAAAGATGGGCAGGGGGCGCCCCCACCCGCGCCGCGCGTGTTCAGCGCGAGTCGGCGCGCCGGGCCGTCCAGGCGCGGCAGACGTAGGGGATCGGCACCTCGCCGCTTGCGGGCAGCAGAGGTGCCACCTCGCGCAGCACCCAGGCGACGCCCTCCGGCCCTGCGCTGTTGGCCAGCACGTTGTGGCTGCGCCAGAGGTCGAGGAAGCGCTCGCGGCTCATCGGCACCTCGTGGCGCACCTCGAGCGTCTCGGGCGGCGCGAACCAGCCGCCCTCGACGAGCACCGCCGACCAGTCGCGCGAGCGGTAGCCCTCGTCGAAGCCCGGCACCAGCTGCTCGATGAGAGCGCGCGTCTGCTGCAGCAATGGCGAGCGCGGCACGTCGCGGTCATTCCACAGCACGGTGAAGGCGCCGCCGGGCGCGAGCACGCGGTGTACCTCCGGCAGCGCGCGCGGCGGATCGGCCCAGTGGAAGGCCTGAGCGCCGACCACCCAGCGCTGCGAGGCGGTGGTAAGGCCGGTGCTCTCGAAGGTGCCGTCGCTCCAGGTGACGCCCGGGATCTCCGGCGCTTGCTCGCGCATCGGCGCGTTGGGCTCGACGGCGGCGACGCGCAGGCCGCGGGCGGCGAGCAGCGCGGTGAAGAGGCCGGTGCCGGCGCCGACATCGGCCACCGCGTCGCCGGGCGCGACGCCGGCGGCGGCGATCAGCTTGTCGACGACCTCCGCGGGGTAGCCGGGCCGGGCGCGAGCGTACGCCGACGCCTGCGCGGTGAAATCTCCGCGGGCCACCTCAGCCCCCGGCGACCAGCTGCCCGGCGCGCCGCGTCGACTCCACGACCGCCTTGATGAGAGTGACGCGGATGCCGCCCTCCTCGAGGGTGAGCAGGCCGTCGAT
>DATNCU010000308.1:0-5955 GCA_035607145.1 Thermoanaerobaculia bacterium | reverse complement strand
GGCCGGCGCGTTGTTGCTGCTCGCGATGTCCCTCTCGCAGTGCCTCGCCGAGAAGGCGGCGCGTGCCGATCTCCTTCGACAGTGGGACGCGACCGGCGTTGCGGCCCGCTACGTCACGCAAGCCGATCGGGCGCGCCGTGACCCCGATCCGAAGGCGAGTGGGCCGGCGCTCGCTCGCGTGCTCGTCAACGACTCCTTCGACGTGCGGTCGCTCGCGGCCTTGCCGCCGGCTGAGGCAGCGGCCGAGGCACGCCGGAGCGATGCGCGGCTGCGGTCGGCGGCGGAGATCTCGGCGGGCACGCTGCGCGCGCGGCCGGCGTCGTGGGAGTCGGCGATGACGCTGGGGGGCGCGCGACTGCTGGCGGACTGGCGCGGCGGGGATGCGAGCTTGTACGAGCGGCCGCAGCGGTGGCGCTCGCCTCTAGAGCACGCGCAGCAGCTCGCGCCCGGGAGCCCGGAGCCGCGGCGGTTGCTAGTCACCGGTTACCTCGCCACCTGGCAGGCGCTGTCGGGAGCGGAACGCGAGGCGGGACGGCGGTTGGTTCGCGAGGCGTTTCGCGATCGCGACACGCTCGGCCGGCTGTTGCCGGCGTGGGCTGCGGTGGCGGGCAGCTGGGGCGAGCTTTCGGCGGTGTTGCCGGCCGAGCCGGGGCCTTACGAACAGCTGCAGCAGGCGGCAGCGGGGCGCAGCGACTGGGCGGGTTTCTGCGCGGCGCGCGAGCGGTGGTGGCCGCTGACCATCGCGGGGCTGCGGGCGCGGTTGGCGGAGGCCGAGCATCGGCTCGAGCTTGGGGACGTGCAGGGCGGGCGTGGCGAGCTGGTGGCGACGATTGCGGGCGCGCCGCCTGATGGGCGCACGGCGCCGCTGTTTGCGAGCGCCATCGAGAGCTTGCCGCCGGGGCAGCTGGGGTCGTCGACGAGCGCGCTGTCGGCGTGGCTCGCTTGGGCGTTGCCGTTGTGGCAGCTCGGCGGGGAGCCGCTGCCGCCGGCGGTGATGGCGCGGGTGGCGAGCCTGTCGCCCGAGTTGTCTCCCGTGCAGGCGGCGATGGCGGCGCTCGCGGGGGGCGACCTCGAGCGTGCCGAAGCGTGGGAGCGGCGCGCCGATCGGCTGTGGAGCGAGGAGTGGGCGCCTTACGCCACCGCCAAGGCCGAGGCGCTGCTCGCTCGCGGCGAGGTGGACGATGCGGCGGCGACGCTCGCGGAGGTGCACCGCTCGTATCAGGCGCGGTGGCCCTACCTGCGGGCGCGCGAGCGGCTGGCGGGCTCCCTCAGCGAAGGGCTCGTCGTGCGGCCGGAGTCGCTTGCCGCGACGTCGTGGGGTGCCGAGCAGTGGCTCTACCGCGGCGCCGAGGCGTCCGCGGAGGTGGTGGCGGCGCGGCCGTCGACCGCTGTCGTCCTGCGGGTCGACGTCGCGCCGGATGCCGGCGCCGTCGTCGAGCTGGGCTGGGATGGGCTCGGTCTCAGCTGTCGACCGGTGCGCGCGGGCGAGGTGCTGCGGCTGCGGGTGCCGGTGGCGTCGGGACCGCACCGGCTCACCTGGCGGACGCTTGCCGGCGGCCGTACCGCCCCCGGCGCCGTCCAGCTGCTCGCGGCAGGGCCGGCGTGAGGGTGCTGCTCGCCACCGGGCGGCCGCCGTGGCCCCCGTGGCGCGGCGACCAGCTGCGGGCGCGTCAGCTCGTCGAGGCGCTGGCGCCGGCGCACGAGGTCACTTGGCTCTCGCCGCCGGCGGATGGCGAGCCCGCGCCAACAGCGGGCGTGAGGCGCGAAACGTACCGGATGCGCGGCGCGGCGGCGGCCTCGGTGCTCGCCTCGCCGGGGTTGTTACGCGGCTGGCCGCTCCAAGCGCTGCCCTTTCGGCAGCCCGACCTCGGGCGGCGGCTGCGCGCGCTGGCGCCGGAGCATGACGTCGTGGTGCTGCAGCTCGCGCGGCTGCTGCCGCATCTGCCCGACGTCGGCCGCACGCCGCTGGTGGTCGACCTCATCGATTGCCTGTCGCTCAACGCCGCGACGCGTGCCGCGGTCGATCGCGCATCGTTGCGGCCGCTGCTGAAGCTCGAGGCGCGACGGCTCGCGGCAGCTGAGGCCCGCCTCATCGCTGCGAGCCGCGCGGCGCTCGTCGTTTGCGAGCGCGACCGGCAGGCGCTTGTGCGCCACGCACCTGCGCTCGCGGATCGCATTCACGTGGCGCCGATCGTCGTGACCGCCGGTGCGGCGCCGCTGCCAACCACGAGAACGGCCGGCGAGCCCACCGTGGTGCTAACCGGCAACCTCGGCTATTTCCCCAACCGCGACGCGCTGCGCTTCTTCGTCGACGACGTGTGGCCGGCGCTACGACGCGCGGTTCCGCGTGCGCGTTTGCTGGTCGCGGGCGACCGGCCGTCGCGCACGGCGGCACGCCGCGTCGCCGCGGCTGGCGGCACGCTGGTGGCGCGGCCACCGGACCTGCGCGCGTTGCTCGCCACGGCAACCGTCGCGGTGGTGCCGCTGCGCTGCGGCTCGGGCGTACCGCTCAAGGTGCTCGACGCCTGGGCCGCGAGCGTTCCTGTGGTCGCCTCGCCGTTCGCCGCCGCCGGTGTCACGGCTGAGCCGGAACGCGACCTGTTGGTCGCGGCGTCACCAGCGGAATGGGCCGCGCAGGTAGGTCGGCTGATCGCCGACGCGGCGTTGCGCGCGCGCCTCGTCGAGGCGGGCCGCGCACGGCTCGCCGAGCTCACGCCGGAGCGCGTCTACCCGTTGCTGCGGCAGCTGATCACCGGCGGCTGATCGCGAGTGCGCCCAGCTTCGCGCACTCGTTAACCGCGGCGACGAGGCGCCACGGATGGCGAGATCAGCGCTTCGCCCGCGGCGCGGTCAGGGATTGGCGACCGACAGCTCGACCGGCGTCTCGGGCACCAGGATGATGCCGCCGCCCGCGCCGACCACCAGCAGCGGCGCCAGCATCTCGGGACGCTGCCACCAGGCGAGCGGCAGGCAGGCTTCGTCGTCACGGCGCTCGCCGCGCACGTCGACGCGCTCGCGGATGCCGTCGCACCGCCACCACGCCACCTTGCGGAACTTCTGCCCCAGCGAGGTCTCGCCGACGATCAAGTGCTCCGAGTCGGCCTGCTGCGCGTTGCCGAGCTGCTCCCGGCAGTTGGGCTCCACCGGTACGCGGATGACGCGCGACTGCGCGCGCGGCTGGCCGGTCGACGCCACCACGGCGGCGTAGACCTCGGCCTGCTTGTTGTCGGGCTCGGGGACTGGCAGCACGCCCCAGAAGCGGCCGTCGGAGGTGGGCCGCGCCGGCACCCAGTAGAAGTCGCCGTAGCCCGTGCGCCGGAAGTAGATGCGCACCTCGTCGGTGTTGTTGAGCGGGCCCGCCACCGCCTGCGCCACCGCGTGGCCGTCGCGCGGGATGCAGGCGAGGTCGCCGATCAGCGCGCGCGGCACCTGGGCCGCCGCCACCACGGCGAGCGCGAACGAGAGGGCGACCGCAAACGACCCGGCGCGCAGGGCGATACGCATTGGCGTTCTCCTCGGAGCTGAGAGTATAGCAACGAGCGCGTTTACGAGCCTGCCGGGCCCGTGGCGGCGCCGAGGATCTTGTCCCGGTAGGCCTGCACGAAGGGGGTCGGCCGCACCTTGCCGTCGCAGCGGCGCATCACCGCCGCGGCCTCGGTGCGGGCGCCCGACTCCCAGAGCGACACCGCGTAGTAGAAGAGCAGCAGCGGCTGCGCCTCGCCCGGATCGCCCCCGCGGCGGAAGTGGCGCACGGCGTCGCTCCAGCGCGAGGCGCGGTAGGCGATCTCCGCGGCGGTGTGCTGCACGCGCTGGTGCGCCGGATAGCGCGCCGCGAGCTCGGCGGCGACCGCGTAGGCGCTCTCGATCTCGGCGGCGGTGGTGGCGCGGGAGAGCAACGACTGCGCGCGAGCGAGGGTCGTCTCGTCCGCCGCGGGGAGCGCGCCGCCCGGCGGTCCGCCCGCCGCGGGAGTGGGCACCGCAGCCGCGGCGGCGGCCGGCGTCGCGGTCGTGGCGGCAGTCTGCGCCGGCGTCGTCGATGCAACGCTCGCGGGCGCGGTGCCGCTCGCCGGCGTGGAGTTGCCGCGCGAGGTCGTACTGAGCGTCGTGCTCGGCGTCGTGCTCGCGGGCGTCGGCGACGGGCGAGGCACGGCGGTCCCAACGTCGTGCTGCCCTCTGACATCGGGAGTGCGGTTCGGCGTGCGCCCGGTGGGCGTCGGACTCGGCTGCGGCGTGGTCGTTGCGGTGCCCGGCCGGGCCGCGGGGACATTGGTGCGCTGCGCCTCTTCAGCGGCGACGCGCGGAGCGGTGCGTCCCGGCGCCGGCGGCGCCAAGGCGGCGTCCACCTTCTTCGCCAGATCGCCCACGCCCGGGAGCTTGCGCTGTTCCGCGGTGAGGCTGCCGAGCAGCGCCTGCGCCTCGCGCCACTGCTGGAGCGCGACGCGGCTCTGCAGCTCGGCGACGGCGTAGGCGGGGTCGGAGCCGCGACACGAGGCGAGGTCGGTGAGCGCCTCGGCGTGCTTGCCGGTGCCGCTCCTGCCCCAGCCGCGCAGGCAGCGCGCCTCGGCGAGATCAGGGCTGAGCTTGAGCGCGCGCTCGGCGGCGGCGAGAGCGGCCTTGGCGTTGCCCTGCTCCTTCTCCAGCCGCGCCAGCAGCAGCGGCCAGCGCGCCACCTTGGGCTCTTCCTTCTCGAGCTTGGCGAGGCGGTCGCGGCGCGCCTTCGGTTGCAGCCCGGCGAGCTGCGCCTCGCGCTGGTCGGCGGCGAGGCGCTGGAAACCCGACGAGGTGGCGAGCGCGGCGCGGGGGATCCACTCCACCACCTTGGTCTCGAAGCGGCTGGTCAGCTCTGTCGGCAGGCCCGCCTTGCTGTAGAGGCCGACCAGCTCCTCGCCCTCGACGAGCCGGCGGAAGGTCTGCGAGAACCCTTCCTGGTCGCCGCCTGCCGCCTGCGCCAGAGCCAGCCGCACCAGGCAGTCGGCCAGCTGCGGCTCGTCGTCGAGCATGCCGAAGCAGGCGATGCGCAGGGTGCGCGCGGCGTCCATGTGGGCGCCGCGCTCGGCCGCGGCGATGCCTTCCTGGAGCCGGCTGGTGTAGAAGGGATCGACGGTGGCGCCGAGCGGCGCCGCGGCGGCGAGCAACGCGACGACGCCCACCGTGCGCCACGCTGAACGGAGCCGGCGCGCGTTCGCGGCGCTCACGCTCCGCCCCCCTGCCGCGCCGTCGCCGTCGCCGGCAGCGGCACGTCCGCCAAGACGCTCGCCGGGTTGTCCTCGACCAGCGCGCGCGCCGTGGCGCTGCCCAGCCGGCGCGCGAGCAGCGCCCGCGCCTTCGACAGTCCCGGCGCCCGCCAGGTCGGCGAGTGCGAGTCGGAGGCGACGAAGTGGACCAGCCCCTCGTCGAGCAGCTCCCACACCTTCTGGTGCGGGCCGCGACCGAAGTCTGAGGTGACCGCCGACGCCGTCACCTGCAGCATGGCGCCGGCCTCGACCAGCGCGCCCAGCCGCGGCACCTCGAGCCAGGGCAGCACCTCGGGGTGCGCCACCACCGGCCGCCAGCCGGCGACGACGAGCTCGTGCACCACCTCTTCGGGCGCCGGCCCCACCTCGGCACGCGGGAACTCGAGCAGCACGTAGCGGCTGCCGGCGAGCGACAGCGCCTCGGCCCCCGGCCGCTCGAGGTCGGCGAGGAGCTCGGAGTCGACGCGCACCTCGGCGCCCATCCGCACCTCGACGCGCTCCTCGGCCGGACTGGCGGCGAGCGCCGCCACCAGCTCCTCGTGCGCCGCCGCGAGCGCCTCGCGGGTGGCGTTGGGGAAGCTCGAATGGCGCGAGTGCGGCGTCGCCACCATCACCGTGCAGCCGTCGGCCGCCGCCAGGCGGCACATCGCCACCGCGTCGGCGAGGTTGACCGCGCCGTCGTCCACTCCCGGCAGGATGTGGCAGTGCAGATCGATCACTG
>DATNCU010000300.1:0-2454 GCA_035607145.1 Thermoanaerobaculia bacterium | reverse complement strand
CCTCGTCACCGGCGACCACGGCGAGGAGTTCGGCGAGCACGGCGGCTACTTCCACGGCCAGTCGCTCTACGACGAGCTGCTGCACGTGCCGCTGGTGTGGAAGCCGCCGGCCTCGTGGGATGCGCCGCGCGACCAGGTGGTCGACGGCCTCGTCGAGCAGCGCAACGCGGCGGCCACCTTCCTCGACGCCGCCGGCGTACGCCAGCTCCCCACCGGCACCCACACGCTGCTGCCCTGGATCCGCGGCGAGCGCCACGATGCCCCCAACCGCTACGTCGTCTCGGAGGGCGTCGACCAGATCGCCGTCAACGAAGGCCAGTGGAAGATGATCGTCGGACGCGAGGGGGCGGGCCGCCCCGGCTTCGAGCTCTACGACCTAAAGAAGGATCCCGGCGAGCGGCGCAACCTCGCCGAAGGCAAGCGCACCCAGCTGGCGTTGATGCGCCAGCTCCTGGACAGCTGGCGCAAGGGCCTCCACCCGGCGCCGCGCCGGTCGGTGACGATGGACACCGAGACGCGCGAGGGGCTCAGCGCGCTCGGCTACCTGGGCAAAGGGGGAGCCACGGCGACCCCGGTGCCGACGCCGACCCCGGCGCCAACGCCCACCGGCGACGGCCACTGACCTGCTGGCGTACTCAGCGCGGCGGCTGGCTGGCGGCCGGTCCCGTTGCCGCCCGCGCCGCGGCGGGCAGGTCTTCGGGCTCGACCTCGAACACCAGATACGAGTAGGCCACCTGGTCCACTGGGTCGAGCCGTCGCAGCCAGGCGAAGCGGTCGTCGGCGAGGACGCCGACGAGGAAATTGGTGCGGACGACGATGGTGCCGGGCTGCGGCCGCGGCGGCTCGAGGACGGCGCGTGGGTGGGCGGCTAGCCAGCGCTTGATGTAGCGCTCGTTCTGGCCCCAGTCGAGGTTGGAGTCGGCGAGCACGCGCCAAGCCTGGCGGCGGTCGCGGAGCAGCTCGTTGAAGTAGCTGATGTAGAAGGGGTGCCAGGAGAGGGCCGAGACGACCAGCCAGGCTCCCGCCGCCGCGACGGCGCCGGCGGCGAGGCGGGCTCGGCGGGGAGCGAGCCCAGCCCACGAGGCGCGCGCGGCGAGGATGCCGGCGAAGACGTAGAGCGGCGGGAAGAGCAGCAGCGAGTAGCGCACGCCCATCTGGGCGCGGAAGAAGAAGTTGAGGTGGATGGCGAGCAGCAGCGGCGGCAGTAGCAGCACGGCGAGGTCGCGCCGCCAGCGCAGCTGCCGGCGGCGACGCCAGGCGATGACGAGCGCCGCGAGCAGCAGGGCCTGCGCCGGCAGCGGCACCTTGTAGAGCCACGCCCAGAGGTAGTAGCCGGGGAAGCCGCCGTGCTCGCGCAGCTCGCCGCGCAGGTAGATACGGCCGTAGCCCTCGCCGGTGCGCTCGCGGTGGTGGACCCAGTCGAGGCCTTCGAGGTAGGGATAGGCGACCGGCACCGGCAGCGCGGCAAGTGCCGGTAGCTCTCGCTGCGCGTTACTGAGCGTCGAGGAATGGAAGCGGTACTCGCCGAACGGCGTGAAGACGCGGTCGCCCAGGAAGGCGGCGTCGATCACCCCAACGGTGAGGATCAGCGCGATCACCACGCCGACCGCGAGACGCGTCGCGCGCCGGCGCACCTGCGATCGCTCGCCCTGGCGCCACGCCGCCACGGCCTCCGGGCCCCAGCGCACCGCCGCGAGCAGCAGGAGCAGCGGCGCGAGAAGCACCGCGCTGTACTTGACGACCTGCGCCAGCGCGAAGGCCGCGGCGAGCGCAGCGCCGCGGCCCGCCGTCGGTTCCTCGGCGAGGCGCCAGAAGAGGTAGAGCACGACCGCGAAGGCGAGCGCGATCCAGACGTCGGTGGTGACCAGCCGCGCGTGCGCCAGCAGGTTGGGGTCGAAGGCGCAGAGGAGCAGCGACAGCAGCGCACCGCGCTCGCCCCACAGCCGCCGCGACCAGCGCCAGACGAGCCACGCGAGCACGACACCCGCGAGCATCGTCGGCACCCGCGCGGAATAGAGGCCCGCGAGCGCATTTCGCAGTACTCCCGGCGGCAGCGCCGCCGCGACCACACCCGGCAGCGCATTGAGCGCCGACACCGGCATCTTGCTGTCGTCGAATCGCCGCGCCTCACCGTGCAGCAGCTGGCGGCCGTAGCGCAGGTGCCCCGTCTCGTCGTAGGTGATCGACATGTCGCGCGCGCTCAGCAGCGCGAGCGCGAGCATGAGCAGCAGCAGTCCCGCGGCGGCAGCGCAGTAGCGGACGCCCCGGCTCCCCTGGGCGCCGACGACGGCGGTGGTCACGGCCGGCTCGCTTGCCACCGCGGCGGGCCGGTTCGGCCTAGAAGAGGGTGTAGATGAAGGGCGCCGCGGTCTGGCTGGTCACCACCAGCAGGATCAGCAGCCCCAGCACCAGCACGAACGGCACGATCCAGTACACCTTGTTCTGGCGCGCGAA
>DATNCU010000349.1:0-2398 GCA_035607145.1 Thermoanaerobaculia bacterium | reverse complement strand
CCACCCGAACACGCGGCGGCAGGTGATCGCCGACCGGCTGCTTTTCCACTCCGGCGACCGCTTCGAGCGCCGGCTCCTCGACGAGTCGGCGCGGCTGCTGCGCACCGACCGCAGCCTGCGCGACGTCGACGTGCGGCCCGTCGGCTGGGACGGCGAGCACGTGACGGTGGAAGTCGACGCCCGCGACGCCTGGACGCTCAACCTCGGCGCCTCCTTCGGCCACGCGGGCGGCACCAGCTCGACGCGCTTCTTCCTCGAGGACGTCAACTTCTTCGGCACTGGCAAGCGCGTGCTGCTCGACTGGCACGACGACGTCGATCGCACGACGACGCGGCTGGGTTTCACCGACCCGGCCATCCTCGGCAGCCGCTTCCGCCTCGCCGCCGACTACAGCCAGGCGAGCGACGGCGGCGGCTGGGAGCTCGCCCTCGAGCGCCCGTTCTACGCGCTCGACGCGCGCTGGTCGGCGGCCCTCGACGCCGCTTCCGAGGACCGCGTCGACTCCCTCTACGTGCTCGGCCACGTCGCCGATCGCTTCGCGCACCAGGCCGAGCGTTTCGAGCTGCGCGGCGGGATCTCCAACGGTCTCGACGCCGGGCGGGTCACGCGGTGGAGCGCCGGCTTCACCTGGCAGCGCGACCGGTTCGCCACGGTGAACGCGGTGAACGATCCCGGGACCACGATGCTGCCGCCCGACCGCACCCTCGCCTACCCGTGGCTCGCCTGGGACTGGCAGCGCGACGACTTCCAGCAGACCGAGAACCTCGACCAGATGGGACGCGTCGAGGACCTGCAGCTGGGGCCGCGGCTGCACGCACGGCTGGGCTTTGCCTCGCCGGTGGTGGGAGCCGATCGCAACGCGCTGATCTTCGACGCCACCGCGACGACGGCGCTCGCGCCCACGGCGCGCGGGCTGCTGCGCCTGGAAGCTACGACGAGCGGCCGGCTGGAATCGGGCGGCCTCGCCCACACGCTGGTCCACGGCGGCGCGCAGGCTTACTGGCGCGACTTCGGCGACAACGAGCTCTACGCCGCCATCACCGGCGACCTCGCGCACGCTCTCGACCCCGACCAGCAGATCACGCTCGGCGGCGACGACGGGCTGCGCGGCTATCCGCTGCGTTACCAGAGCGGCGATGCGCGCCTGCTCTTCACCGTCGAGCAGCGCGTCTTCACCGACTGGTATCCGCTGCGCCTGGCGCGCGTGGGCGCCGCTGCCTTCTACGACGTGGGCCGCGTCTGGGGCGGCCCCGAGGGTGCTTTACGCGGCTGGCTGCAGGACGTCGGCGTGGGCCTGCGCCTGGCGCCGTCGCGCACCTCGCGCGCCGCCGTCATTCACTTCGACCTCGCCTTCCCGCTCGGCGGCCCGGCCGACCTGCAGCGGGTGCAGTGGCTGGTCAGGAGCCGCTCGACGTTTTGAGCGGAGGGCGCCCTACCCGCCGGCGCCGGTGCCGACGTCGGCCGGGGTGTGGGCACCGGCACCCGCGTGAACGAGGCCGGTCGCCGGCATCGTGAGCCCGCCGCCGCGGTACAGCAGGTCGGCGCCGCGGTAGTACGCGATGGCGTCGTCGACCAACTCGCCAGCCGCGGGCGAGGAGTCCGGCCGCTCGCACTGCGCAGCGGCGAGGTCGCAGTCGTACACCTTCGTCGTGCCCTGGAGTCCGAGCACCGCCATGCGATCGCCTTCCGGACCACCCTCGAGCAGCGCGATGTCGCTGTTGTGCGTCATCAGCGCGCGGCCGGCGCCGGCGGGAAGCCGCAGCACGTCGCGGCCGAAGAAGCGCGACTCGTAGTCGAGCCCCAGCAGGCCGAGCACCGTCGGCGGGACGTCGAGCGAGGAGGCGAGCGTCGCCACCCGCTCCCCCGCCGGCACGCCGGGGCCGATGAGTAGGATCGGCACCTCGTAACTCGCGAGCGGGATCCGCGCCGCGCCGTAGACGCGCGGGCCGTGGTCGCCCATCAACACGAAGAGCGTGTCGTGGAACCAGGGGCGGCCGCTGGCGCGGCGCATGAAGTCGCCCAGCGCCCAGTCGGCGTAGCGCACCGCGTTGTCGCGGCCGGAGAGCCGCGGGTCGCG
The DNA here is from genome assembly GCA_035607145.1 of Thermoanaerobaculia bacterium. Lineage (GTDB taxonomy): Bacteria > Acidobacteriota > Thermoanaerobaculia > Multivoradales > JAIOJS01 > DASYQD01. Next base: position 321 of record DATNCU010000349.1, on the reverse strand, counting down.
CCGCACGTGGTCCTGCGGGAACTGGAAGGGCCGGTGATTGCTGACGCTCAGGACGAGCGAGTAGAACGGACGCCCGCGCGCCGCCATGTCGTCCATCTCGGCGAGCGCGCGGCCGAAGATCGCCTCGTCGGCGACGCCCCAGGCGGTGGCGAACGTGCCGGGCGGGTAGTCGGCCTGCTCGACGATGCGCTCGACGCCGTTGCCGCTCAGGTAGCCGCCCATGCCGTCGAAGAGGGCGCGGCCGCCGTAGACCCACAGCGTCTCGTACCCCTGCTCGCGCAGCAGCGCCGGCAGCGTGAAGAGGTCGTGCGACTGGGGCCG